>NZ_JBFAOG010000001.1:539960-684426 GCF_040659695.1 Modestobacter sp. NPDC049651 | reverse complement strand
CGACGAGGACGCTGCAGACCGCGACCGGGTCCCGCTGGACGGTGACCCCGGGCGGCCGGATGGGCCGCGGCGACCCGGTCAGGCGGTCAGCGCGATGTACTTCTCCTCGAGGAACTCCAGGATCCCCTCGGAGCTGCCCTCCCGGCCCAGCCCGCTCTGCTTGACCCCGCCGAACGGCGCCGCCGGGTCGCTGACCACCCCGCGGTTGACCGCGACCATCCCGGCCTCCAGCCGGCGGGCGACGGCCATCGCCGACCGCTCCTCGCCGAACACGTAGGCCATCAGGCCGTAGATCGTGTCGTTGGCCATCCGGACCGCCTCGTCGACGTCGTCGAAGCGGACGACGGCGGTCACCGGGCCGAAGATCTCGGTGGTGCTGATCCGCGACCCGTGCCGCACGCCGGTGAGCAGCGTGGCGTCGTAGAAGGCTCCCTCGGCCGACGCCGTCCCGCCGCGGACGACGGTCGCCCCGTCGGCCACCGCGCTGTCCACCAGCTCGGCCACCTTGTCCCGCTCGGCCACCGACACCAGCGCGCCGAGGTCGTTGGCGCGGTCCAGCCCCGGGCCGACGGCGACCTTCGACAGCGCGGCGTCCAGCCGGGCGACGAACTCGTCGTGCAGCGAGCTGTGCACGTAGAACCGGTTGGCCGCGGTGCACGCCGACCCGCCGTTGCGCATCTTCGCCAGCAGCGCGCCCTCCACGGCCACCTCGAGGTCGGCGCCGGGCAGCACGACCAGCGGGGCGTTGCCGCCGAGCTCCATCGAGGCGCTGACCACCGAGTCGGCGCAGGCGTGCAGCAGCTCCCGGCCCACCTCGGTCGAGCCGGTGAACGACAGCTTCCGCACCTCCGGCCGGTCCAGCATCGCCTTGACCAGCGGCCCGGTGGGCACCGGCGTGACCAGGTTGACCACGCCGCGCGGCACTCCCACCCGGCGCAGCACGTCGACCACGTACGCCGCGGTCAGCGGCGTCTCCCGGGCGGGCTTGAGGATCGTCGTGCAGCCGGCGGCGAGCGCCGGGGCGAGCTTGCGGGTGGCCATCGCGGCGGGGAAGTTCCACGGCGTGACCAGCAGCGAGACCCCGATCGGCTGCCGGTCGACGACGATCCGCTTGTCGCCCGCGGGCGACAGCCGGTAGTCGCCGGGCACCCGGACGGCCTCCTCGGCGAACCAGCGGAAGAACTCCTTCGCGTAGCCGGCCTCGCCGATCGCGTCGCCCCAGGACTTCCCGTTCTCCCGCACCATCAGCTCGGCGAAGAACTCGACCTCCTCGGTGAGCAGGTCGTACGCGGCGCGCAGCAGCTCGCTGCGCTCGCGCGGCGCGGTCGCCGCCCACGCCTCCTGCGCGGCGGCCGCGGCGTCGACGGCGGCCTGGCAGTCGGCCCCGGAGGCGATCGCGAACTGCGCGATCACCGACAGGTCCGACGGGTCGACGACGTCGAAGCGCCGGCCCTCGGAGCCCGGCCGCCACTCGCCGTCGATGAACAGGTCGGTGCGCAGCTCGGTGCTGGCGGTCATGCGGGGCTCCGTTCGGTCAGGACGCCGGCGTGGGCGTGCTCGAGCACCTCGAGCAGGAGGTCGCGGGTGGGGTCGACCGGTGCGATGGCCAGCAGCCGCGCCGAGCGCAGGCCGAGCTCGGCGATCTCGGGCAGCTGGTCGCGGTCGATGCCGATCTCGGCGAGGCTGCTCGGGACGCCGATCTGCGCGTTGATCTCGACGACCCGGGCCAGCGTGCGGTCGGCGGACGCCTCGCCGGCGGGGACGCCCTCCAGCGCGGCGCCGAGCGCGGCCAGCCGCTCGGCACCGTCGGTCGAGCGGCGGACCACGTCGATGACGTAGGGCAGCACCAGCCCGGTGCCCAGCCCGTGCGGCGTCTTGGTGAGCGCGCCGATCGGGTACTGCAGCGCATGGCACAGGTGGGTGCCGGTGGAGCCGAACGCGATGCCGCCCAGCAGCGCACCGCGGGCCACCTCGGCCCGGGCCCGCCGGTTGCCGGGCTCGGCGACCGCGACCGGCAGCCAGGGCCCCAGGGCCGCGGCGGCCTGCAGCGCGACCGGCTCGGCCAGCGCGTTGCGGCCCGTGAACACCGGCAGCGGCGCCGACCAGTCGGTCTCGAGCGGCCGCGCGGTGTAGGACTCCACCGCGTGCACCAGCGCGTCGATGCCGGAGAACGCCGTGACGCTCGCCGGCGCGCCGAGGGTCAGCTCGGGGTCGACGACCGCGGCGGCCGGCACCAGGAACGGGCTGGAGATGCCCACCTTGAGCGCGCGGTCCGGGTCGGAGACCACCGCGACCGGTGTGACCTCCGAGCCGGTGCCCGCGGTGGTGGGCACCGCGACGACCGGCAGCACCGGGCCGGGCACCTGGTTCTCGCCGTAGTACCGGTCCAGCGGCCCGTCGAAGGTCGCCAGCAGCGCCACCACCTTCGCGGCGTCCAGCGCGCTGCCGCCGCCGATCGCCAGGACGACGTCCGCCCCGAACTCGCGGGCCACGTCGGCGGCCGCGGTCAGGGTGTCGACCGGCAGCTCCGGGGTGACGTCGGAGTACACCTGCACCTCGACGCCGGCCGCGGTCACCGCGGCGACCACCTCGGCCAGCACCGCGGAGCCGGCCAGGAACGGGTCGACGACGGCCAGCGCCCGCCGGCCGGACAGCGCGACCAGCTCGGGCAGCTGCGCGCGGGCGCCGTAGCCGTAGTGCACGCGAGCCGGCAGCCGGAGGGTGCCGATGGCGTCAGGCAACGAAACCACCGTCCACCGGCAGGACGACGCCGGAGAGGTGCGAGGCCCGGTCCGACAGCAGGAAGGACACGACCGCGCCCACCTCCGCGCCGGTGCCGGCCTTGCGCAGCGGGGTGGCCGCGATCCGCGCCTCGACCCCACCGGGGATCGCCTCGCGGGTCTTCTGCAGCATCGGCGTCTCGGTCGGGCCGGGGGCCACGACGTTGACCCGGATGCCCAGCGGCCCGAAGTCGTGCGCGGCGGTGCGGGTCAGCCCGATGACGGCGTGCTTGCTGGCCTGGTAGCCGCCCATGCCGGAGCTGCCGCGCAGCCCGCCGATGCTCGAGACGTTGACGATCGACCCGACGCCGGCCGCCTCCATCACCCGCACCTCCTCGCGGAGGCAGAGCCAGGTGCCCTTCACGTTCACCGCGAGCAGCCGGTCGAACTCGTCCTCGGGCACCCGGTCCAGCCGCCCGGCCTGGGTCATCGCGGCGTTGTTGAACGCGCCGTCGAGCCGGCCGAACCGCTCCACGGTGGCGTCGACGAACCGGGCGACGTCCGCGGGCACCGACACGTCGCCGGCGCACCACGCCACGTCCGCGCCGTCGGCGTCCAGCTCCTTCGCCAGCGCCGCGAGCGGCTCCTCGTTCCGCGCGACGAGCATCAGCGACGCCCCGTCGGCGGCCAGCAGCCGCGCGGTGTCCGCGCCGATCCCGGCGCTCGCGCCCACGACGAGCACGGCCTTGCCGGCCAGTGGCTCACTCATCTGTTCTCCATCTCCGGTGACGGGAAGGCCACGCTGCGGCCGGCCGCGACGGCCGCCCGGGCGGCGGTGCCGAGCAGCGTGGCGTCGTTGCTGAGCAGGGTGAAGGTGAAGCCGGCGTCGACGGCCGCCTGCACCGACGCGGTGGTGGCGCCGCCGGCGTTGCCCACCGGCACGCCGGCGTCCCGGCCGGCGGAGACGGCGGCGGCGATCAGCTCGAGCACGGCCGGGTCGTCCGCCGTCCGGCCCTCGCTGACCGACAGGTCGGCGGCACCCACGAGCAGCGCGTCGACGCCGTCCACCGCGGCGATCGCCTTGGCGTTGCGCACCCCGGTCGCGCTCTCGATCTGGGCGATGAGCACGACCTCCTCCTGGCCGTACCGCAGGTACTCGGCCAGCGGGGTCGCACCCCAGGCGCCGGCCCGGCTGGTCGCCCCGACGCCGCGGGTGCCCAGTGGCGGGAACCGGACGGCGGCGGCCGCCGCGCGGGCCTGCTCGGGGGTGTCCACGTGCGGGAACATGACGCCCTCCGCGCCCGCGTCGAGCACCCGCTGCACCAGCCCGGGGTGCGCGTCGGCGACCCGGACGATCGGCGAGACGCCGGTGTGCAGCGCCGTGCCGATCAGCCCGAACGCCGACTCGAGGTCGACGGGGGAGTGCTCCAGGTCGATGACGGCGAAGTCGAAGCCGGCCAGCGCGACCAGCTCCATCACCTCCGGCGCGGGGATCTTGACCCAGGTGCCCAGCGCCGGGCCGGCGCCGCCGGCCAGGGCTGCGCGGAACAGGCTCGTGCGGGCCATCATCTCGCCGGGTAGTCGTCGGCGTTGAGCACCCAGCCGGAGTCGGAGAAGTCCTGCCGCGGCGGGCCGAAGATGTCGATCAGCTGCTGGTGCTCGCCGATGCCCTGGGTGGTGTGCACCGTCGGCGGCGGGATGACGCAGATCGACGGCGTGGCGATCTCGCGGCTCTCGTCCGGCCGCCACTGCGTCGCGTCCGGGCCCCAGGGGTAGCGGATGTGGTGCATGAACCGGCCCTGCACGGCCAGCGAGATCTGCTCGAAGTCGTCGTGGTGGTGCGGCGACAGCTTGTGCACGTTGCGCGGGCCGGGCTCCTCGGCGAGGAAGTTCACCATCAGGTTCGTCGTCCGGAAGATCCGGCCGAAGCGGCCCTCGGCGATCGGGGTGTCGGCCAGCCGGTACACCCGCAGCCGGAAGCCGCCGACCGGGTCCGGCCACGGCACCAGCGGGGCGGCGCGGAGGTCGGGCTCGGCGTACGCGTCGGCGTTGAGCGCGGCGGCGGTCAGGTCCGGGGCCTCCGCGGAGAACAGCCGGATGAGCACGCCGTCGGCGTCCACCCGCACCTCGCTGTCGCCGGGCGGGACGACGACGAACGCCTCCTCCGCGACCGACGCGCTCTCGTCGCCGGCGGTGACGGTGACCGGGGCGCTGGCGGAGTACATCAGGACGGTGTACTCGTCGGGCTGGCCGCTGCGGGCGAAGACGTCGCCGGCCCTGGCCTCGGTGTAGGCGAGCACCAGGTTGCTGGCGCGGGCGAGCCAGGTGCGGCTGCCGTGCGGCCCCGTCTCCGACGGCGGCTGGGCGAGGAACTCGATCCACTGCGACGGCTTGATCGGGGTCGCGGGGTCGACGGTGCGCTGCGGCGCGGCGGTGGCAAGCTGCGAGCGGATGTCGTCGGCGGCGTAGGTCGTCATGCGAGGGCGCTCCTGTCGGTGCGGTCCGGAGAGGTGGCGTCGCGACCGCGCAGCGCGAGCATCGCGCGGGCGTCGGCGGGGGTGGCGATCTGCTTGCCGAGGTCCTCGACGACGGCGCGGATCTTGGTGACCTGCTGGGCGTTGCTCTCGGCGAGGCGGCCCTTGCCGAGCCAGAGGCTGTCCTCCAGCCCGACCCGCACGTGCCCGCCGAGCCAGGCGCTGTGGGTGGCGAACTGCATCTGGTCGCGGCCGGCGGCGAAGGCGGAGAACGAGTAGTCGTCGCCGAAGAGCTTGTCGGCGATCCGCACCATGTGCTCGAGGTTCGCGTGGTCGGCCCCGATGCCGCCGAGGATCCCGAACACGCCCTGGACGAGGAACGGCGGCTCGGCCAGGCCCTTGTCGGCGAAGTACGCCAGCGAGTACAGGTGGCCGATGTCGTAGCACTCGAACTCGAAGCGGGTGCCGGTGGCGCCGAGCGTCCGCAGGGTGTGCTCGATGCGGTCGAAGGTGTTGATGAAGGGCTGGCTGTACGTGTTGCGGACGTACGGCTCCTCCCAGTCGTGCTGCCACTCGGTCACCCGGTCGGCGATCCCCGAGTAGACGAAGTTCATCGAGCCCATGTTCATCGAGGCGAGCTCGGGGGAGAACGTGGTCGCGCCGGCCAGCCGCTGCTCCATGGTCATCGCCGACGAGCCGCCGGTGGTGATGTTGATGACCGCGTCGGTGGCCTCGGTGATCCGCGGGACGATCTGCTCGAACAACTCCGGCTCCCAGGCCGGGCGGCCGTCGGGGTGCCGGGCGTGCAGGTGGACGACGGCCGACCCGGCCTCGATCGCGCCCAGCGCCGCCTCGACCACCTGGTCGGCGCTCAGCGGCAGGTACGGGCTCTGCGAGGGGACGTTCACCGATCCGGTGACCGCCGTGGTGATGACGACCTTCTCGGCCTTCCGCATCAGTTCGTCTCCTCCAGACCCAGGAGGAAGGCGGTGTTGCGGCAGATCATCTG
The DNA here is from genome assembly GCF_040659695.1 of Modestobacter sp. NPDC049651. Taxonomy (NCBI): domain Bacteria; kingdom Bacillati; phylum Actinomycetota; class Actinomycetes; order Geodermatophilales; family Geodermatophilaceae; genus Modestobacter; species Modestobacter sp. NPDC049651. The sequence continues at coordinate 678,223 of NZ_JBFAOG010000001.1, read as the reverse complement.
GCGGATGTCGGTCTCGCTGATGCCGTGGTCGAGCAGCTGCTGGACGACGAGCAGGTAGGCGTCGACCGGCAGCGGGTTGCCCACCTGGCCGAGGTCGGAGTCGATGACCGTGCGCTCGGGGCCGATCTTGCGGATCCAGTCGACCAGCTGCTCGATCGGCCAGTCGGGGGCGGTCACCCGCGGGTCGTACATCGACAGCTCGTGCTCGACGAAGGCGCCGAGGCCCAGCATCTTCTCGATCGCCTGGTCGGAGGCCTTGATGATGTAGTCCGGGTGGTGGATGAGCATCCGCCGGACGCCGTTGCGGTGCGCCGTCTCGAACCAGGCGACCATCGACTCGCCGTCCAGGTGACCGCCGGTGAGCAGCACGTCGGCCTCGCCGACCAGACGGGTGACCAGGTCGGTCTCCGCGGACACGTCGCCGGAGGCGTCGAAGACCGACACCTCCTGCTCGTAGAGGTTGCCGGTGTTGTGCGGGAAGCCGTCGTCGTGCCGGTGGGCCTCGATGTGCTGGCCGGCCGACACGGTCGGGCCCCACACGCACCTGCCGCCCATGTTGATCGCGACCGCGACCGCCGAGGGGTTGATGCCACCCACCTCGGAGTTCATCGCGACCCCGCCGTACATGGGGGTGGGGGCCTCGGCCAGCCGCGGGCCCATGGCCAGCAGGTCCATGACCGTGTTGTGGTGGTGCGACTTGACCAGGGCGGCCCGCATGCCGATCCGGGCGCCGTCCCACGAGGCCTCGACGTGGTCGAGCCGGCGGGGGAACGGGCTGGGACCCGAGTGGCAGTGCAGGTCCACGACGCCGTCGAGCACCTTCAGCAGGGCCGGCGACGGCTCGGCGCCCGTCTCCAGGGTGGTCATCCGGGAACTCCTTTGTTCGAGATGCGCAATCGTTGTTCAACATACGGACGGCAGTCAGGGGTGTCCAGCACCGGGAGTTCCGGACGTTCGCAATGCGGATCCGATGATTGCATCGTGAACTGTGACCTGGTTGACTCCGCCCCGCGGAGCGCACCGACGCGCTCCCCGAGGGGGTGTAGATGGACCTCACGCAGCTGGAACCGGTGCTGCGCGGCGGAGCGGCTCCGGCGGCGCTCCGGCCCGGTCCCGACGGGCCGGGCGGCGACGCCGACCGGACGCCGATCCAGGCCATCGACCGGGCGGCCAACGTGCTGTCGCTGCTGGACCAGGACACCCGGGTGCTCACCGCGTCGCTGGTCGCCGAGCGGCTCGGGCTCAACCGCACGACCGCCCACCGGTACCTGCAGTCGCTGCAGCGCGCCGGGTTCCTGAGCGCGACGGCGGGCCCCGGCCCGCTGCTGGACCAGCTGTCGGCGCTGATCTCGGTGCGCCAGCAGATCCTCACGCTGGCCCCCGCGGTGATGCGCCAGCTGGCCGACACCACCGGCCTCACGGCGGTGCTGAGCTTCCTCGGCCGCACCGGGGCCGTGGTGACCCTGGTCGAGGAGCCGCAGCAGGGCACGATCCTGCTCACCGTCCGGATCGGCACGGTGCTCGAGGTCAAGGCGGCGCAGACCCGGGTGCTGCTCGCCTTCCAGTCCGACCCCCGGGCGGTGAGCCGGGCGCACGCCACGCTCCCGCCCGCCGAGGTGGCCGCCGAGCGGGCGGCGCTGCACGACGCCCGCCGGCACCGCCTCGCCTGGGCCGACCTCGACCGGATCGGTCTGGCGTCGGTCGCGGTGCCGATCCTGGCGACCTACGACGTCCAGGCGGCCATGGCGCTGATCGGCACCACCGCCCGGCTCAACCCCTCCGACGACTCCGCGGAGCGCGTCCGGGCCCTGCAGGACGCGGCCTCGACGCTCACCTCGATGGTCGCCGGCTGACCTGCTGACCCCACGAAGAGGTGGATGCCGACATGACCGCTCCCGCCCGCCGGCGGGCCCCGGCGCCGCACTGGCTGCTGCTGGTGCCCGCCCTCGCCCTGCTCGCGGCGATCCTGCTGCTCCCGCTGCTGCAGAGCCTCTGGCGCAGCGTCGACGCGCCGAACTGGACGTTCGCGCACTACCGGACCCTGTTCACCGACGGGGTCACACTGCGGGTGCTGTGGCGCACCGTGCAGACCGCGGCGATCGTCACCGTGATCGCGTTCGCCCTCGGCTACCCCTACGCCTACGTCATGACCCGGGTGGGCCAGCGGCTGCGCGCCGTCCTGCTCGTGCTGGTGCTCGTGCCGTTCTGGACGTCGGTGATGGCCCGCAACTTCGCCTGGGTGCTGATCCTGCAGCGGGGCGGGCCGGTCGACGAGTTCTTCCAGTTGTTCGGCCTGCACGTCGTCCTCTACGGCAAGACCGCCGGCGTCGCGGTCGCGATGAGCCAGGTGCTGCTGCCGTTCATGGTGCTTCCGCTGTTCGCCTCGCTGTCCGGCATCGACCGCCGGCTGCTGCTGGCCGCCCGGGGCCTGGGCTCCTCGCCGCTGGTCGCCTTCTGGAAGATCTACTGGCCGCTGTCCCGCGGCGGCGTCACCTCCGGGCTGATCCTGGTCTTCACCCTCAGCCTCGGCTTCTACGTCACGCCGGCGCTGCTCGGCTCCCCGCAGCAGTCGCTGATCGCCCAGCTGCTCGCCCAGCGCACCAGCCAGCTCCTCGACTTCCAGGGCGCCGGCGCGCTCGGCTGGCTGGTCCTGGTCATCACCCTGGCGCTGGTCGCCTGGGCGAACCGGGTCGGCGGCACGGTCTCGGCCATCGGCGTCGCCGCCACCACCCCCACCCAGGAGCAGCGATGACCTCCACCGCCCCGGCCCCGACGCTGCCCGCCGACCTGGAGCGCGCCGTCGCCGAGCCCACCCGCCGGTCCCGCCGCCGCCGCGACCGGGGGATCGACCCGATCCCGTGGTGGCTGCGCATCGCCACCGCCGTGGTCGGGCTCTACTTCATCCTCCCGACGCTGTTCGTCATCCCGATGAGCTTCAGCGAGTCGACGACGTTCTCGTTCCCGCCCAAGGGCTTCTCGCTGCAGTTGTACCGCAACTTCTTCACCGACCCCGCGTGGCTCACCTCGCTGCGCAACTCGGTGCTCGTGGCGCTCACCGCCGCGGTGATCGCCACCGTGGTCGGCACCGCCGCGGCGGTGGGGCTGCACCGGCTCACCGGCCGGCTCGCCGGGCTGGCCCGAACGCTGCTGATGATCTCGGTCGTCACGCCGGGCATCGTGCTCGCGGTCGCCGTCTACATCTCGTTCCTGCGCTGGCACCTGGTGGGCACGTTCACCGGGTACGCGCTGGCGCACGCGGCGCTCGGCGTCCCGTTCGTGCTGGTCGCGGTGACCAGCGCGCTCGGCTCGTTCGACACCAAGCTGCTGCGGGCCTCGGCGTCGCTGGGCGCCACCCCGCTGCGCACCTTCCAGCGGGTGACGCTGCCGCTGATCAGCCGCGGCGTCGTCACCGGGGCGATCTTCGCGTTCGTCACCTCGTTCGACGAGGTCGTCATCGCGCTGTTCCTGCGCTCGCCCACCTTCCAGACGCTGCCCGTCCAGATGTTCAACAGCGTCACCTTCCAGGTCGACCCGACCATCGCCGCGTCGTCCTCCCTGGTGGTCACCGTGGTCACCCTCGTCTGCCTCGTCCCGCAGCTCGTGGGCCGTCGGCGCACGCCCCGATAGGAGTTCGGATGTCCCTCACCACCACCCCCGCCGCCGCGCCGCCGGCCCCGGCGACCGTCGCGAGCACCGGCACGCAGATCCGCCTCACCGACGTCACCAAGGACTACGGACTGGCGAACCCCGCGGTCGACGCGGTGTCGCTGACCATCGAGCCGGGCGAGTTCATGACGCTGCTGGGGCCCAGCGGGTCGGGCAAGACGACGACGCTGAACCTGATCGCCGGGTTCGAGACGCTGACCTCCGGGTCGATCGCGCTCGACGGCCGGGACGTCAGCGACCTGCCGCCGCACCGGCGCGACCTCGGGATGCTGTTCCAGAACTACGCGCTGTTCCCGCACATGACGGTGGCGCAGAACGTCGCCTACCCGCTGCGGGAGCGGAAGCTGCCCAAGCCGGAGATCGCCCGCAAGGTCGCCGAGGTGCTGGAGCTCGTGCAGCTCACCGGGCGCGACGGGCACTACCCGACGCAGCTGTCCGGCGGCCAGCAGCAGCGGGTGGCGCTGGCCCGGGCGATCGTCTTCGCCCCCAAGGCGCTGCTGCTCGACGAGCCGCTGGGCGCGCTGGACCGCAACCTGCGCGGCGCCCTCCAGGCGGAGATCCACCGCATCCACCGGGAGGTCGGGTCGACGTTCGTCTTCGTCACCCACGACCAGGAGGAGGCGATGTCGCTGTCGGACCGGATCGCGCTGTTCAACAACGGCCGGATCGAGCAGTGCGGCACCCCGGAGACGCTGTACAAGGCGCCCGAGACGCTGTTCACCGCCCGGTTCCTCGGTGACTCAACGGTGTTCGAGCTCGACGAGCTGGCCGGGACGGCGGCCGGCTGGGGCGGCCGCCGCTGGGCGGTGGACCCCCGGTCGGTCGCCGGGCGCGCCGCCTCGGCCGAGCGGACCGCGCTGGTGGTGCGACCCGAGGACGTGCACCTGGTGGCCCGGGAGGCCGACGTGCCGCCGGGGGCCAACGCGGTGGCCGCGCGGGTCAGCGACGTCTCCTACCTGGGCGCCTACCGCACGGTGACGCTCGCGCTGGGGCCGGCGGGGGTGCTGGGCCTCGCCCGGCTCGACGCCGCGGAGACCGAGCTGGGGCTCGGCAGCGACGTCGTGGCGTGGTGGCGGGCGGACCGGCAGCGCGTCGTCGCCGCCTGACGGCATCTCCTGCAGACCTCCCGGCCGGGTGCTCCCGGCCGGGAGGTCTGCGTGCGTCCGGGCGCCGTCCACGATGCGCACCAGCCCGTCCCACTGTGCGCATGACCTGCGAAAAGACCCGCGGCAGGTGCTTGTCCGCCCGATGGTGGAGGCCTAATGTTCAGATGCCGATGTGAAACATCGCATAGTGAACGCACATCCGGGCGCGAGCCCGATGTCCAAGGGAAGTGACAACGGTGCCACGAACCAAGCGCGCGCTCGGGACCCTCGGGGCGATGGTCCTCGCCGTCTCTCTGGCCGCCTGCGGCGGCAGTGACGGCTCCACGGCCTCGTCCTCCTCGTCGTCGTCCTCCGGCGCGGGGCAGAAGGCCCAGCTGACCTTCGTCGGCTACGGCGGCGACGGCCAGAACGCCATGATCAAGTCCTGGCAGGAGCCGTACACGAAGGAGCACCCGGGGGTCACCTTCGTGAACACCTCGCCGCCGGACGTGGCGCAGGTGAAGGCCCAGGTGCAGGCCGACGCCGTCAACTGGGACGTCATGGCCGTCGCGCCGGCGGCCGCGGAGCAGAACTGCGGCACGCTCTTCGAGCCGATCAAGTACACCGGCGTCGACAAGGGCGACCTCGTCGACGACGCGATCGGCAAGTGCTACGTCGGCAACTGGCTGCTCTCCACGCCCATGGCCTACCGCACCGAGGCGTTCCCCGACCCGAGCAAGGCGCCGAAGACGGTCGCGGACTTCTTCGACACCAAGAAGTTCCCTGGTCAGCGCGGGGTCGTGACCAACCTGCAGAACGGCATCCTCGAGTACCCGCTGCTCGCCGACGGCGTCGCGCCGGACGACGTCTACCCGCTCGACGTCGACCGGGCGCTGAAGAAGTGGGACACCATCCGCAAGCAGACGACGTTCGCGCCGAACGTCGGGGCGCTGCAGCAGGCGGTGGGCTCCGGGCAGGTCGACATGTTCTTCCTGTCGGACTCCCGGCTCGTCCCCCTGATCAACCAGGGCACCGACATCACCATCGTCTGGGACGAGACGGTCGCCTCGCTCAACGGCACCGCCATCCCGAAGGGGGCGAAGAACGCGGCCGCCGCGCAGGAGTTCCTCTCCTACGTGACCAGCCCGGAGCCCGCCGCCGCCATCGCCGAGAACGTCGGCGTCACGCCGGTGAACAAGAACGCCAAGCCCGACCTGCAGGGCGCGGCCGCGAAGGTGCAGGTCTACGGGCCCGACAACAAGGGGAAGACCGTGCTGCAGGACATCGGCTGGTACACGAAGAACTTCAACGAGGCGACGACCAAGCTGACCAACTGGCTGGCCGGCTAAGCGACCTTCCTCCGGGCGGATGAGGCGGGGCGGGGAAGTTCCACCAGTGAACTACTCTGTGCGCATGGCGAACGCGGACGAGAACCAGGTGTCGACCGGTGACATCCGGGCGGTGGCCCGGGTGGCGCAGATCTGCGCCCTGTTCGGGCCCGGCGTGCAGGAGCTCTCGGCGGCGGACGTCGCCGAGAGCACCGGCCTCAACCGCACCACCGCGTACCGCTACTGCTCCTCGATGGCCACCGCCGGGATCCTCGAACGAGGGTCCCGGCGGGGCACGTTCGCCCTCGGTGGGCTGATGCTGCAGCTGGGCGTCCAGGCGCTGGGCCGGCAGCGGATCGTCGAGATCGCCGGCCCGCACCTGCAGCGGCTGCGCGGCGCCGTCCGGATGACCGCGGTGCTGAGCATCCGCGGGGCCAGCGGGCCGGTGGTCGCGCTGGTCGAGGAGGACACCAGCCGCGGCGTCGTCGTCACCGTGCACCCCGGCACCAAGCTCGGCCCGGCCGCCGCCCAGGCCCGGTTGATGCTCGCCTACGGCGACGCCGCCGCGGTCGAGGCCGCCACGGCCGGGCTGTCCGTCGCCGACCGGGCCCGGCTGGAGACCGACGTCTACTCCGCCAAGCGCCAGGGCTGGTGCGTGGCCTGGCACGGCAGCACCTTCGGCGTGGCCGCCCCGGTCTTCGACGACAAGGGGCTCGCGGCCACCATCGCCGTGCTCGGCGCCGGCGAGCTGGACCTGGAGTCGACCCTCGAGCAGCTGCTCGGCACCGCCCGCGAGCTGACCGCCGAGCTCACCACCGCACCCGGAGAGGCCCTGCTGCATGCCGACGCCTGACGTCGACCCCGCCGACCGCGAGGCGCTGCTCGACCTGGTCCGCCGTGAGCGCTTCGCCCGCGACCAGCGGCGCTTCGACGAGATGGCCGAGTGCTTCCACCCCGCCGCGTGGGTGCGCACCACCTGGTACGACGGCCGCGGCGGCCAGGCCTACGTCGACGCCACGCGCGCCCTGCTCGGCGACGTCCCGAGCACGCCGTCCACCGGCCGGCACTGGGTGCTGCCGGGCGTCGTCCGGGTGACGGGCGACCGCGCCACCGTGGAGAGCCCGGCGTCGATCTTCGGGCGCTGGGAGCTCGGCGGCGTGCCGGCCGACATCCACACCTACTGCCGGTTCTTCTCCCGGGCCGTGCGCGCGGACGGGCGGTGGCGGATGCTCACCTTCCACGTGCTGTTCGAGTTCGACGAGCTGCGGCCGGTGGTGCCCGGCCAGGTGCCCGACCTGGACCTCGAGCTGCTCGGCTCGCTGCGCCCCTCGTACCAGTTCCTCGGCTACGCGCAGGTCCAGCGGGGCGTCGAGCTCGACCACGGCCTGCTCGGCGACGACCGGTGGGCCGACCTCGTGGCGTTCCACGAGCGCGAGGCCGCCTGGCTGTCCGGCGCCGGCGCGCTCGACGACCCCACCTGACCCTCCGCCCCCCGCCCCTCTCCGCTTTCGGCGCCGAAACCGTCCCCGGGTTCGGCGCCGAAAGTGTGTTCGGAGGTCGGCTCGCTTGTCCGTCAGACGGAATGCGTGCTCGTCATGTGAACTTCGGTCTGCTGGACTGAGCCGGCGAGCACGACATGGACCGCACGGCGGGAGGTCGGGCATGACCGGACGGACACGGGTGATCGACGAGCTGGCGCGGGACGTCGCGCGGGTCGAGTCGCTGCGGGAGGTCAAGGACCTGCAGCGCACCTGGGCCCAGCTCAGCCAGCTCGGCGAGTGGACGGCGATGGCCGACCTGTTCGCCGCCGACGGCACGATGCGGTGGGGCGACGAGGTCGTGCAGGGGCGGGCGGCGATCGCCGCCTGGCTCACCCGGCGGGCCGGCGCGATGGACGGCCGGACGCCGGGCTCGCTGCACACCGAGGTCGTCGACCAGCCGCTGGCCAACCTGTCCGCGGACGGCCGCACCGCGCGGGCGCGGTGGCAGCAGATGGCCTTCCTCGGCGACGGTGCCGGCCAGGCGCGGATCGAGGCCGGGCTGCAGGAGGACGAGTACGTCCTGGAGGACGGCCGCTGGCGGATCGCCCTCCTCCGGCACGTCCGGCAGTACGAGGGCGACTACGCCACGGGCTGGACGAACGTCGACGGCGCGGGCCTGCCGATCGTGCCGCCGCACTTCACCGTCGACGAGACCGGTGTGCCGGTGCCGCCGCCGGCCGGGCCCGCGTCGCGCACCGGCGCGAGCGCCGCCGACCTGGCCCGCCGCATCGACCGGCTCGAGGCCGAGGACGCGGTCCGCAACCTGCAGCACGCCTGCGGCTACTACGTCGACCGGAAGATGTGGACCGACGTGGTCGACCTGTTCACCGACGACGGCGTCGTCCGGATCGACGGGGTCGGGGAGTGCACCGGCCGGGACGGCGTGCGCGCGGCGCTGGAGCGGATGGGCGCCGAGGGCCTGCGGCACGGCGAGCTCAACGACCGCCCGCTGTTCGACCTGGTCGTCCAGGTGCAGCCGGACGGCCGTTCGGCGCGCACCCGCGGCATCGAGGTCGGCATGCTCGCCGACGTCGACCACGGCGCGGCCGGCTGGGAGTTCTCGGTGCTCAGCAGCTCCGCCGTCCGGGACGGCGACGTGTGGAAGCTGCGCGAGCTGCGGCTCACCCCGCTCCTGCGGGCCGACTACGACAAGGGCTGGGCCTCGGGCGGCACCTGGGCCCAGGGCGCCGACGCCGCCCCACCGGTGCTCGACGTCGCCGGCCGGACGCCTCCCGTGGCAGCCGGAACCGACGCCGCGGACCCCGACGTGACCGACCTGGCGCGCCGGCTGTCCCGCGCCCGGGCGTTCGACGGCGTGGAGAACGTGTCGGCCGCGTACGGGTTCTACATCGACGACCTGCAGTGGCCGCAGATGGCCGGGATCATCGCCGAGCACGGCAACAAGTCCTCGCCGTTCGCCGGGTACTACCTCGGCCGCCAGCGGATCCTGGGCGCGGCGCTGGCGTTCTACCGGCGGGCACTGCCGCCGGACGCGCTGCGCAGCCGGATCTCCTTCCACTGGCGCACCCAGCCGGTCGTGCACGTGTCGCACGACGGTCGGTCGGCCACGCTGCGCACCCGGCTGTTCCAGCCCCGCACCCAGGACGTGGTCACCCCGGGCTTCACCGGCTTCTTCTCCGGCATGTACCCGAACGACCAGGCGGTGCTGGAGGACGGCGTCTGGCGGCTGTGGAGCGTGACGATCGACGAGCCGTACTTCGAGTCGCCGACCTGGGCCGGCGGCTGGGGCTCGGCGGTCGACCGGCCGGCCGGGGCGCCCAACCCGCCGGGCAGCCGGCTGCTGGAGGTGTTCCCGCCCGACGTCCCGCTGACCGACCTCGGCGAGCGGGAGGAGGGGTTCCGCGGCGGCACCGGCACCACGGTGGAGTGGCCCGGGATCGTGCCGATGTGGTTCGCCTACGTGAACCCGGTGAGCGGGCGGGTGCCCGAGCGCTACTGGCCCGACTGCGTGACCGCGCAGCTGCGGCCGGAGACCAGCCTGACCGCCCACGGCTACGAGCTGCCGCCCACCGGGCCGCCGGCCGTGACCCCCTGACCGCGCGACGAGCGCCCCGAGCACGACCTCCCGGCACGACATCCCGGCACGACCTCGGCAACGGAGCGGAGAACCAGGTGACCAGGAAGAGCAGGCCCGCGCTCGCACTCCTCGCGGCGGCAGCCGTGCTGGCGGCGTGCGGCACCAGCGCAGCCGACTCGGGCGAGAAGACGGAGGCGGGGGAACCCCAGCGCGGCGGCACCGTCACGGTGCTGGAGCGCACCGACTTCGCCGGGTCGTGGCCGACCGGGCTCGACCCGGCCACGAACACCACCGGCGGCGCCAACATGACGCAGATGAACGCCGTCTTCGGCGGGCTGTTCGTGCTGGAGGCCGACGAGGACGGGAAGAACGCGAAGGTCGAGCCGGACCTCGCCAAGGGCTACGAGCTGGCGCCCGACGGGACGACGCTGACGATCACGCTGCGCCCCGGTGTCACCTTCAGCGACGGGACGCCGTTCGACGCCGCGGCCGTGGCGTGGAACCTCCAGCGCAACCTGGCCTCCACCTGCTCGTGCGCGCCGAAGTGGCCGCTGGCCGCGACCGACCCGATCACCACCCAGGGCGACGACACGGTCGTGGTGCATTTCAGCCGGCCCTACGCCGCGGTGGTCAACGCGTTCCCGGTGTCGAACGTCAACTGGATCGCCTCGCCGACCGCGTTCGAGAAGCTGGGCGCCGATGAGTTCAAGATCAAGCCGGTGGGCGCCGGGCCGTTCACCGTCGAGTCGAACACGCTCAACAGCGAGCTGGTGCTGGTGCGCAACCCCTCGTACTTCAAGGAGGGGCAGCCCTACCTGGACAAGCTGGTCGTGAAGTCGATCGAGGGTGACCAGCCCGCCTACCAGGCGCTGCTGGCCGGTCAGGCGCAGGCGTACGAGAGCATGCAGACCACCCCGCTGGTCGAGCAGGCCCGGGCCAACGGGGAGCTGCAGGTGACGCAGGCGCCGGCGACCTCGCCCTACCTGGTGCAGCTGAACACCGCGATCGCGCCGTTCGACGACCAGAAGGCCCGCGAGGCGATCTACTACGCCACCGACCCCGAGGCGATCAACAAGGGCATCTTCAAGGGCAAGACCGAGGTCGACCAGTCGTTCACCGGCTCCGGCGGGCTCTTCTACCAGAAGGACGTGCCCGGCTACCGCACCCACGACGTGGCCAAGGCCAAGGCGCTGGTGCAGGAGCTCGGCGGGCTGACCGTCGACCTCGGGGTGCTGTCCAGCTACGTCGCCGAGCAGGTCGGCACGGCGCTGAAGACCCAGTGGGAGCAGGCCGGGATCACCGTCAACCTGCACAGCGACCAGCTCAACGTGCTGATCAACAACTTCAAGTCGCAGCAGTGGCAGGCGATGCTGCAGACCGTCGGCGCCTGGGACCCGGCGGCCGGCACCGGCGTCACCTTCCGGTTCGGCTCCGGCTTCCCCTACAGCGGGGTCCGGGACGCCGAGCTCGACGGGCTGTTCGACCAGGCGGCGGCGTCGCTGGACGAGGGGTCGCGCAAGGACCTCTACGACCGGGCCGGGAAGCTGATCAGCGACAAGGCCTACGCGCCGTACATCCTGGCGATCACGCCGTCGAACGTCGCGGTGAAGGGCGTGCACGGGCCCGGGCTGACCACCCCGATCCCGCCGCTGGTGGGCGTCAACCCGACGATCCTGTGGGACTCGGTCTGGACGACGAACCGCTGAGCCCCGCCCGTACGAGGCAAAGGAAGCTCTGCACCCGTTTCGGGACCCAGAACCGGGTGCAGAGCTTCCTCTGCCTGGGGGCTGGAGGTCAGGCGGCGACGAGCTCCCGCTCCGGCTCGCGGGCGCGGCGGGTGGACGCGTGGTGGGCGAGCGCCGCGCCGACCACCAGCGCGGCGGCGACCGCGGGCAGCGCCAGCGCGGTGTCCGGGCCGAGGGAGTCGGTGACCGCGCCGGTGACCGCCGAGGCGACGGCCTGGCCGACGACGACCGCCGAGCCGAGCATCGTCATCGTGGTCGCCGACCGGCCGGCGGGGCTCAGCTGCGCACCGAGGCTGTACTGCGCGACGACGGTGGGCCCGACCCCGCAGCCGAGCACGGCCAGCGCCACGACCAGGGCGGGCACCGAGCGGGAGCTCGCGTAGAGCAGCGCGGCGGCCAGCAGCAGCGTGCCGAACGTCAGCCAGCGAGCCCGCAGGCTGAACCGCACCGGGAACGCCGCCGAGCCCAGCGCGAGCGCGGCCGAGCCGATGCCCATCACGCCGTAGAGCAGGCCGGCCCGGTCACCGTCGCCCCCGTCGGCGAGGAAGCCGGTGAGCGAGGTGAGAGTCGTGCCGAAGAAGAAGCCGATGCCCAGCGCGCCGACGACGACCGTCGTCAGCGGCAGGCGGAGCAGGTCGCGGGCGGGGGCCGGCTGCTGGGTCGTGTGCTCGGTGCCCGGGTCGACCCGGCCCGACGGGTGCAGGGCGAACGCGGTCACGAAGACGAAGGTCAGCGCGCTGGCGCCGGCGATCGCCAGCCACGGGGCGATCGCGGTGGCCAGCAGCCCGACGAGGAAGGGGCCGACGATGAAGACCGTCTCGTCGGCGGCCGACTCGTAGGCCATCGTGCTGCTGAGCACCTTCTCGCGGCGGTCCCGGTCGATGGCCCGCCGGATGATCGCCACCAGCCGGGTGCGTGACATGGGTGCGATCTGCGGCGCGGACATGCCGATCAGCACCGACAGCACCAGGACGGCGAGGTCGCTGGCGTCGCTGCCCACGACCAGCGGGAAGGCACCGAGCAGGGCGGCGTTGACCAGCCCCACCGGCACGAGCGTGCGGCGCTGGCCGAACCGGTCGACCGCAGCGCCGAGCAGCGGGCCGGCGACCGCGGTGCCGAGGCCCGCGCAGGCGGAGTTGAGGCCGCCGAGGGTGACCGAGCCGCGCTCGGCGACGACGAGCGTCAGCACGCCGACGGTCATCATCGCGAACGGCAGCCGGGCGATGAACGCCAGCGGGAAGTAGGAGAGGCCGGCGGACCGGATGAGCGGGTTGCCGGACGGGCGGGTGCGGGACATGACCTCTGCTGAAGATCGGGGTGGTGCCGCCTTGCTCCGTCAGCAGGTAGTTGCACGCACGCCCCGGCGTGGGACGTGCTGCCACCGTAACCGATGGCAGCGCCCGGGGCCCGGAGTTAGCACCCGTTGACGTCCCCGGCCGTGAGTGGCTGGTCGCGCTGCGTGGATGACACCGCTCTCACAGAAACGTGGCGGTCTCGGAACGACGAAGGTCCCTTACGCGGGCCGCGCACACGTGATGACGATCCGTGCCATGACGTCAGCAGAGGTCGTCGGAAGCCGCCAGCGCCGCCGCGAGCGGGCGCGCCTGCTCGTCGTGCTCGACGGCGCGACGGACGGTGCCTGCGAGCTGGCGCGGGCCCTGCGGGACGCCGTCCGGCAGGAGGGGAGCGTGCTCGCCTGCGCCGTGGTGCACCCGCGGGCGGACGAGGTCGAGCGCGAGCTCATCCGGGCCGAGCTGACGGCGGCGGTCGCGCGGGCCGAGTGCGCCACCGGGGTGCACGGCCGCACCGAGACCGCGCTGCTGGACCCGACGGTGTTCGAGGCGCTGGCGGCCACCGCGCGCGGCGGGACGCTGGTCGTCGTCCAGGAGCACCGGCGGGCGGTGCTGCGGTCCGCGCCGCCCCGGCCGCCGGCGCGGCTGCTCGCCCGGCCCGCCTGACCCGGCGCGCCGTTTCCCCAGCTCCGGGACCGGGCACTCCACCGACCCCAGCCCGAGGAGGAGCAACCAGTGGACACGTGGGTCATCGTCGTTCTCGTGATCGCAGCGATCGTGCTGCTCGCACTGATCGCGCTCGCGGTCGCCCGCCGCGGCAAGGCGGCGAAGGCGCGGAAGCAGGACCAGGCCCGCGAGGCGCTGCGGGAGTCCCAGATCCGCCAGGCCCGCGCGGACAAGCAGCAGGCGCTGGCCGACGAGCAGCTGGCCCGCACCCGGCGGGAGCGCGCGGAGGTCGAGGAGCGGATGGCGCTGGCCGAGCGCGAGGCGCAGGACCGGGCAGAGAAGGCGCAGACCGACCGGCGGGCCGCCCAGGAGCTGCGGGCGAAGGCGGACAAGCTGGCCCCCGGCCTGGCCGAGCGGGACGGCGGCCGGGTCGAGGCGGAGCAGCGTCCGGACGCCGGGCGGCACGCCCGCGCCGAGCAGGAGACGGACGCCGCGCACGAGCACGACACCGTCCGTGAGCCGAACGCGGTGCGCGAGCAGAACGCCGTGCGCGAGCAGAACGCCGTGCAGCAGCCGAACGTGGCCGAGCGCGCGCAGCACGAGACCCAGACGATCCGCAGCACGCCGTCCGGCGGTGGTGCGACCCGCGCCTGAACCGGCCACCGGTGCCCCGGGACCCCGCCGGGTCCCGGGGCACCGTGGTGTCCGGGGCGCTAGTGCTCTGCTGCCCACCAGGCAGCAGAGCACTAGCGCGGCTTCAACACCTCCAGCGCCTGGCGCAGCACCTCCGGCGGGTGCCACAGGGGCAACCGCAGGTGGGAGCCGAACCCGCCGTGCGCGGAGAACGCCGGACCCGGCACCACCGAGGTCCCGCGGCGGCGGGCCCGCTCGGCGAGGGCCACGGCGTCCCCGCCGGTGTCCACCCACAGTGCGGTGCCGCCGGCGGGCCGGCCCCACCGCCAGTCCGGCCGCAGCTCGTGCAGCAGATCCTCGGTGGACGCGAGCCGGGCCCGCAGCGCGGAGCTGCGCTCGGCGCGGGCCCGGTCGGTGCCGGCCAGCAGGTCGGCGGCGAGCATCTGCTCGATCACCGCCGAGCCCAGGTCGACCGCGCGGCGCAGCGCGATCAGCCGGGCGATCACCGGGTGCGGTGCCCGCACCCAGCCGACCCGCAGGCCACCCCACAGCAGCTTCGACGCGGTCCCGACGACGATGGTGCGGTCCGGCGGGGTGGCGGTGGCCAGGAACGGGCGGACGCCGCGGTCGTCGAGCACCAGGTCGGCCGAGGAGGCGTCCTCGACGACCACGACGTCCTCGTGCGCGGCGAGCAGGTCGGCCAGCGCCCGCCGCACCCCGGCGCCGATCGACGAGCCGGTGGGGTTGTGCGCCACCGGCTGGCAGTAGAGCACCCGGGGCCGGCGGCGCAGCGCGTGCGCGAGCAGGTCGAGGTCGGGGCCGTCCGGGCGCACCGGCACCGACGTCAGCGTCGCGCCGCGCGCCCGGAACACCTCCAGCGCACCCCGGTAGGTGGGCTCCTCGACGACCACGCCGTCCCCGGGGCCGACGAGCACCTGGGCGAGCAGCCACAGCGCCTGCTGCGAGCCGGAGGTGACCAGCACCTGCTCGGCGTCGGTGGGCAGGCCGTCGCGGTCGAACTGGGCGGCGACCGCGGCGCGCAGCCGGGGGAGCCCGGCCGGGTGGTAGCCGTCCCGGTCCAGCTCGGCGCGCAGCTCGGCGAGGTCCAGCCGGGCCGCGGCCTCGGCGATGAACGGCAGCCCGGGCAGCGCGCCGCTGGACAGGTCGACGCCGCCCGCGTCGTGCCCGGTGAACGACGACAGCCGGCCGTCGGTGCGCACCCCGGAACCGAGCACCGACCGCGGGGCGACCAGCCGCGCGCCCGAGCCGGGCCGGGCGACGAGCTGCCCGCCGGCGCGCAGCCGCTCGTAGGCGTCGGTGACGGTGACCCGGGCGGTGCCCAGCGCCTGCGCGAGGGTGCGCTGGGAGGGCAGCCGGGTGCCGTCGGCCAGCACCCCGGACGCCAGCAGGTCGCCGATCGCGGTGGCCAGGGCGGTGGGCAGCGTGGTGTCCGGCCGGGTCCAGCGGCCGAGCAGCCGGGCGAGGGCGGCGGCGTCGAGCCGGGGGTCAGCGGGCACCGGGTGATCCCATCCGCAGACCAGTCGGGGTGCAACTGGTCTGGCCGGCGGCGCCACGGGTGGACGACGGTGCGGGCAGCGGAGAGAGGAGGCGGTCGATGGCGACCGTGGTTCTGGTGGGCACGCACGACACCAAGGGCGAGGAGTACGGCTGGTTGCGCGCGCAGCTCGAGGCCGCCGGGTGCGCGGTGGTCGCGGTCGACGTCGGCAGCTTCACCGAGAACTCGCCGGCCGTGGATGTGACCTCCACCCAGGTGGCCGCGCGGTCGGGCGTGGACGTCGCGCCGCTGCTGGAGGCGCGGGACCGCGGCGCGGTGATGGACGCGATGGGCCGCGGTGCGGCGGTCGTCGTCCGCGAGCTGTTCGACCGCGGCGAGCTGCACGCCTTCCTCGCCGTGGGTGGCTCGAGCGGCTCGTCGGTGGCCGCGCCCGCGATGGCGGCGCTGCCGGTCGGCGTCCCGAAGCTGCTGGTGTCGACGATGGCCTCCGGTGACGTGTCGCCGCTGGTCGGGCAGTCCGACGTCACGCTGATGTACTCGGTCGTCGACATCTCCGGGCTGAACTCCATCTCCCGCGCGGTGCTCGGCAACGCGGCGGCGGCCGCGGCCGGCATGGCCGTCGCCTACGAGCGGCGGACGGCGGAGGCGCAACCAGACGAGGCGCCGCTGGTGGCCGCGACGATGTTCGGGCTGACCACCCCGGCGGTCGACGAGGCGCGCGCCCGGCTGACCGAGCTGGGCTACGAGGTGCTGGTCTTCCACGCCACCGGCGCCGGTGGGCGGGCGATGGAGGGCCTGGCCGACGCCGGGCTGCTGGCCGGGGTGCTGGACGTGACCACCACCGAGCTCGCCGACGACCTGGTGGGCGGGGTGCTCACCGCCGGTCCGCACCGGCTGGAGGCCGCCGGCCGGCGCGGCATCCCGCAGGTGGTCAGCGTCGGGGCGTTGGACATGGTCAACTTCGGCGGCCGCGAGACGGTGCCGGACCGGTTCGCGGACCGGCAGTTCCTGGTGCACAACCCGACCGTCACGCTGATGCGCACCACCCCGGAGGAGAGCGCGGAGCTGGGCCGGCGCATCGCGGCCAAGGTCGCCGCGGCCACCGGACCGGCCGAGGTGCTGCTGCCGGTGGGCGGGGTGTCGGGGATCGACGTCCCCGGTGGGCCGTTCGCCGACGCGCACGCCGACGAGGCCCTGTTCACCAGCGTCCGCGACGGGCTGGCCGGCACGGGCGTGCCGGTCACCGAGTTCGACGGCGCGATCAACGACCCCGGCTTCGGCCGGCTGGCCGCCGAGCGGCTGCACGCCCTCATCACCGCGGCCCCGGAGGAGGACTGACCCATGGACGCAGCGACTGCACGCGCGCGGCTGCTGGCCACCGCGGCCGCGGGCCGGCCGATCATCGGCGCGGGCGCCGGCACCGGCCTGTCCGCGAAGGCCGCGGAGGCCGGCGGCGTCGACCTGCTGATCATCTACAACTCCGGCCGCTACCGGATGGCCGGCCGCGGGTCGCTGGCCGGGCTGATGCCCTACGGCGACGCGAACGCGATCGTGGTCGACATGGCCCGTGAGGTGCTGCCCGTGGTGCGGGACACCCCGGTGCTCGCCGGGGTGTGCGGCACCGACCCGTTCCGGCTGATGGGGCCGTTCCTCGACGAGCTGGCCCGGATCGGCTTCGCCGGGGTGCAGAACTTCCCGACCGTCGGGCTGATCGACGGGACGTTCCGGGCGAACCTCGAGGAGACCGGCATGGGCTTCGACCTCGAGGTCGAGATGGTCCGTGCCGCGCACGAGCGGGGCCTGGTGACGGCGCCGTACGTGTTCGACGCCGAGCAGGCGGTGGCGATGACCGAGGCGGGTGCGGACGTGCTGGTGCCGCACATGGGCCTGACCACCAGCGGCACCATCGGCGCGCAGACGGCGATGACGCTGGACGACGCGGTCGCCCGGGTGCAGGAGCTGCGGGACGCCGCGGTGGCCGTGCGCCCCGACGTCCTGGTGCTGTGCCACGGCGGGCCGATCGCCGAGCCCGCCGACGCGCAGTACGTGCTGGAGCACACCACCGGCATCGCCGGCTTCTTCGGGGCGTCGTCGATGGAGCGGCTGCCCACGGAGAAGGCGATCGCCGGGCAGGCCGCGGAGTTCAAGGCGCTCCGACTGGGGTGACCCTCACGCCATCTCGGGCACCCGCAGGTGGGCCAGCACCAGGTCGAACTCGGCCACCTCGGTGATGGTCGTCCCCGCCGACCGGGTGAACTCGTCACGCATGGCCGAGGCCCGCTCGCTGGCCCGCCGCAGGGCGTCGCGGCTCTCGTAGGTGACCGCGGTGACGGCGTGCCGCCCGGCCAGGTCGACCAGCAGGCTGACACTGCAGAAGCCGGGCAGGTCCTCCAGCTGCGACATGACGCCCATCCGGAAGCGATCGACCATGCCGTCCGCGGTGCCCATGGTGAGGTCGGACCAGATGACCCGGGTGGCGGCGCCGTCGCCGGAGGGGTGCGTGCGGTGCAGCACGGCGATCCGCCACTCGCCGACCTCGACGCTGTCGGCGCGCATCACCTCGGCGGCCTGCCGGCGGCTCTCCTTCACGGCCTCGGCGCTGGCGTGCATCGCCGTCTCGTCGGCCCATGCGGACGTCACTATGCACCGGCCGGCGTCCCTGTCGGCGAGCATCGACATCCCGACGCAGCCGCTCATGCCCTGCAGCGTCGGCCAGACGCGGTCGCGGACCTGCTCGATGCCTGCCTCCACCGCGGTGGGGGCACCGCGGACGATGGTGGTCCTGGCGAACATGGCGTCGCACCTCCTCGCGGCGGGCGCCGGCGGCACCGCCGCGAGGAGGACTGTCCTCGCCGGTCGGGTGATCGGCGGTGCCTTCTCGGCGGCCGGTGGACCGCGACGGCGTTTCTGACGGTGCGTGAGCAGGCGCCGTCGACCTGCCTTCTCCCCGGTCCGGCGCTAGCGTCCGGCGCGTGACGGAGACGACCCCCGCGGACGACGCCGCGACCCGCATCGCTGCCGGCTACGAGACCGCCGGGCCGGCACTGGTGCTCGGCTCGGTCGTGCACGACGGCGCGCCGCACCCCGACGCCCAGGTGCGGGTGCCGCTGGCGATGCTCAACCGGCACGGCCTCATCGCCGGGGCGACCGGCACCGGCAAGACGAAGACGCTGCAGCTGCTGGCCGAGCAGCTGTCAGCGGCGGGGGTGCCGGTCGTGGTCGCCGACGTGAAGGGCGACCTGAGCGGGCTCGCGGCGCCGGGGGCAGGTGGCGACCGGGTCACCAAGCGCGCCGCGGACACCGCCGACAGCTGGGCGGCCACCGGCTTCCCGGTCGAGTACCTGTCCTTGGGCGGCATCGGGCCGGGCGTGCCGGTGCGGGCGACGATGACCGGCTTCGGGCCGGTGCTGCTGTCGAAGGTGCTGGACCTCAACGCCACGCAGGAGAGCTCGCTCGGGCTGGTGTTCCACTACGCCGACCAGGCGGGCCTGCCGCTGCTGGACCTCAAGGACCTGCGGTCGGTGATCAGTTGGCTGGTCAGCGACGAGGGGAAGGGCGACCTCAAGGGGTTGGGCGGGCTGTCGGCGAGCACCGCGGGGGTGCTGCTGCGCGAGTTGATCGGGCTGCAGGAGCTCGGCGGCGACGTCTTCTTCGGGGAGCCGGAGTGGGAGCCGGCGGACCTGATGCGGACCGCGGCCGACGGGCGCGGGGTGATCAGCGCGGTGGAGCTGCCCGCCGTCCAGGACCGGCCCGCGTTGTTCTCGACGTTCCTGATGTGGCTGCTGGCCGAGCTGTTCGAGGAGCTGCCGGAGGTTGGTGACGTCGAGAAGCCGAAGCTGGTGTTCTTCTTCGACGAGGCGCACCTGCTGTTCGCCGACGCGAGCAAGGCCTTCCTGGAGTCGGTGACGCAGACGGTGCGGCTGATCCGGAGCAAGGGCGTCGGGGTGTTCTTCGTGACGCAGAACCCGACCGACGTGCCGAGCGGGGTGCTGGGGCAGCTGGGCAACCGGGTGCAGCACGCGCTGCGCACGTTCACGCCGGAGGACGCGACCGCGCTGCGCAAGACGGTGTCGACGTTCCCCAAGTCGAAGGACTACGACATCGCCGAGATGCTGCCGGCGTTGGGGATCGGTGAGGCGGCAGTGACGGTCTTGTCGGACCGGGGGACGCCGACGCCGGTGGCCTGGACGATGCTGCGCTCGCCGCGGTCGCTGATGGGGCCGGTGGAGCCGGACGCGCTGACCCAGGCGGTGGCGGGCTCGCCGCTGCACGCCAAGTACGGGCAGGCGGTGGACCGGGAGTCGGCGTACGAGCGGCTGGCGACCCGGCTCGCGCCGCCGCCGGCTGCTCCTGCCCCCGAGGCGCGGGCACCGAAGCCGTCGGCGAAGGAGCCGGCGCCGCGTCGCCGGTCGCCCGAGCGGGAGCCCGAGCCGTCGGGTGGCGTGGTGGCCGATGTGCTCGGCTCAGCGGCGTTCAAGTCGTTCGCGCGGTCGGCGGCGTCGGCGCTGGGCCGGGAGATCACCCGCGGCCTGTTCGGCACCCGTAAGCGCAGGCGGTAGCCACCCGCTTGACTGTCGGCATGGACGAGGTGCTGAGCGCGCTGCGGTCGGAGCCGGTGGAGCTGGCGTCGGTGCCGGCGAGCGTGCCGGCGGAGCCGGGGCTGTACGCGTGGTGGGCGTCGTTCGGTGCGGTGCCCGGGATCTCCGGGCCCCGGCACCCGGTGGCCGACGTCCAGCTGCTGTACGTGGGCATCGCCCCGAACAGCGCCGCGTCGAAGGCGACGCTGCGGAGCCGGGTGGTCGGCGACCACATCCGCGGGACGACGGGGGAGTCGACGCTGCGCCGGTCGCTGGCGGCGCTGCTGAGCGAGCAGCAGGGCTGGCGCAGCCGGTGGACGTCGCGGCCGGTGCTGGTGAACCGGGACGAGCTGCGGCTGTCGGAGTGGATGGGGGAGCGGCTGCGGCTGTCGTGGGCGGTGCACCCGGAGCCGTGGACGCTCGAGGCCGCGGTCATCGCCGAGCTGGAGCCGCCGCTCAACCAGGCCGACGACTCCGCGCACCCGCTGTATGAGCACGTGCGCGACGCCCGCAGGCGCTGGCGGGAGGCGGCGAAGACGGCTGGGTCGTCGAACAACGTGCGCTGACGGCCAGTTCTTGCCCCTCCAACGGGCACTCCGCGCACATCGTTCGGACGCGGCGCCTCCTCACAACGCGTGAGCCCGCCACCTGGACGGGTGCGGCCCGGCCGGGTGAACGCGGCGACAGAGCGTGACGACCGCTGTTACCTAGTTCCCTGACGACGGGACCGATCCGGGACCCGGCGCGTGTCCGTACACGGGGGGAACATGTTCCGGGAGCCGCTGCGCCGCGACCCGCTGGTCATCGGCTGGGCGATCGGCCTGGCGGTCCTGGCGCTGATCGCGCTCAACGCGAACACCACCTGGAGCGGCCACCTCGAGGCCGACCGCGTCGCCGGTTTCCTGCGCGACCTGGCGGCGATGCTCTTCCTGTCGCTGCTCGTGCTGTGGCTGCTCGCCTGGCTGCGGAGCGCGGTGACCGGCACGCGGCGGCGCCCCGCGCGGGCACCCCGCCGTCCCGCCCGTGAGCCGTTCGCCCCGTTCCCCTGGACCGACCGCTGGCTGCGCGACTGGCGCGAGGACGCCGGCCGGCAGGGCGCTGCGCCCGCGCAGCCGGAGGCGCCGCGACCGGTCACCTGCCGGCACGGCCGCCCGGTCGACGCGCCGGTCCCCGCCGACCAAGCGCCGGTGCTCTGCGCGCTCGCGGTGAACCACCCCGTCGTCCGGCCGGGGTCGAGCGTGAGCGTCACCTGGTGCTTCGAGCACGCGACGGACGTCGACGTCGACGGCCGGCCCGGCCACCCGGCGTGCGGCGAGGCGCTGGTGCAGGTCGACGCCAGCCGCCGCATCGAGGTGGTCGGCCGGAACGAGCACGCGACGACGCGGGTGGCGACGGCGACCGTAGTCGCGCAGGACGTGCCCACCGTCCACCTGCCGACGGTGACCGCGCCGCCGCCGGTGTCGCTGCACACCGACGTGCTCGCCACGGTCGGTGCCCCGAGCGGCGTCACGCGCCGGCTCGACGAGTTCTGGGCCACCCAGGAGGAGCTGCGGCCGCGCCTGTCGGCGCCGCCGCCCCTGGTGGGTGTGCCGACGTCCGTGATCGACGGCCTGCGGCGGGTGCGCCGCGGGAACGGGGAGAGCTGAGATGACGCTGCGGGAGATGCTGCGGGTGCCTGTCCGGGCCGTGCGCACGGTGCGGGCCGGCGGCAAGCGCGCGGTCGGCGAGGGGCTGCTGACCGTGTCCGGCGCCAACCGGGACGTGCTGCGGGACGCGCCGAAGGAGCGCACCAAGCAGGTCGCGATGGGCGCGGTGCTCGTGTCCTCGGCGGGGATCGCCGCGGTGTCGGGGAGCTACGCCTTCCACGTGGCGCTGCACCTGCCGTGGGTGCTCGCCTTGGTCGCTGGGCTCGCGTGGGGCCTGGTGATCCTCAACCTGGACCGCTGGCGGGTCGTCTCCTCACCGCGGCTGACGACCAAGCTCGGCACCCTCGGCCTGGCGCTGCCGCGGCTGCTGCTGGCGGTGCTCATCGGCGCGGTGATCTCGACGCCGCTGACGCTCGCCGTCTTCAGCTCGGAGATCAACACCGAGGTGAAGGTGATGGCCGCCGAGGAGGAGGACGCCTTCACCAAGAAGCTGGCCGCCGACAGCCGCTACGACGAGCTGCCGCAGCTGCGGGACCAGCAGGCCGCGCTGCAGACCGACCTGCAGAACGGCGTCACCGACGCGGACGTGAACGCCGACCCGGCCGTCGTCGCTCTGCAGAGCCAAGTAGACGATGTCACCGCGCGGTACAACGCAGCCGTTCAGGCTGTCTTCGCAGAGACGGACGGCAGCGGCGGGACAGGGGTTCCGGGCATCGGCGCCGCGGCCCTGGAGAAGATGGCGGAACGCGACCGCCTACGGGCGGAGCTGGACGGCCTTCAAGGGCAGCTGGACGCGCTCAAGCCGCAGGTTCGGGCGCAGCTGCAGGACGAGGAGACCAAGAAGTCGGCCGACCAGAAGCGGCAGCTGGCCGCGCTGACGGCGCAGATCGCGGGCACCGAGAAGCAGCGGGCCGCCGAGATCGCGGCGCACCGCGAGGCGGTCGGTCAGGGCGACGGCATCCTCGCCCGGCTGGAGGCGCTGGGCCGCCTGCAGGACGGCAACCCGTCCGCGGCGACGGCGCACTGGCTGCTGTTCGCGTTCATGGCCGCGCTGGAGTGCATGCCGATCCTGTTCAAGACGATGCTCGCGCTCGCGCCGCCGTCGCTGTACGAGCGGCTGACCGCCCTCGACGAGGAGCGGGCCGAGGCGAAGGTGCGGCTGCGGATGCAGACCGAGTACGAGGAAGCTGAGACCCTCGCCCGGTCGGCGCTGGCCGCTGCCGAGGCACGGGCGGCGCGCACGCTCGAAGCCGAGTCGCGGGCGACCGGCATGGTGCTCGACGCGCAGCTCGCGGTCACCCAGGCGGACGTCGACCGCTGGCGCGACACCGAGCTCGGCCGCCGGGCGGACGACGACCTGGAGTCCCTGCTCCGCGACCCGAACGTGGTCGCCGCCGCCGAGTAGTCCCTCCGGGACGCTGGTGCTCTGCTGCCTGGTGGGCAGCAGAGCACCAGCGCCGGTGAGGTCAGGGGCAGAGCTCGGAGAGCTTCACGACGGCGAAGTCGATCTGGCCCTCCGCGTTGCCGGTGACGTGCTGGCCGGCGGCGACGTTCTGGCCGCAGACCTTCCAGTCGCGGTCGAGCACCTGGTGCCGGCTGCCCAGCGCGTCGTGCGAGTCGCTGAAGAAGACGCCGAGCGTCTGCAACTTGTCCTGAGCGTCCTGCAGCACCGTCCCGGTCATGTCCGGCATGGTGAAGTCGACCGTGGCGGCCGCCGAGGTGACCGGCTGGGACGTCGACACGGCGGCCGGCGTCGGCGCGATCGGGATCGAGGACGCCGTCGCTGCGGCCGCGGGCTGAGGCGCCGGCGACGTGACCGTGACGGTGGCCGGGCTCGCCACGGCGTCGTCCCCGCCGCCGCAGGCCGCGAGCAGCGGCAGTGCGGCTGCGACGAGCAGTGCAAGTGTGGACTTCTCGTTCATCTGTTCTCCCCGTGGATGTGCTGAGCACGGGGACGGTAGGTGGTGGCATCCGGCAACGACCGCGTCCGCCAGAGCAGGCGTGTCGGCAGGAAGCCGCAGCTCAGCAGGTGCATAGCGGGCACCCTGAGCCCCACCCGTCACCGGACGCGCTGGTGCTCTGCCCGCCGTGGGCGGGCAGAGCACCAGCGTCGGGGAGCACGGGTCAGGGACGGCGGGTGAGCGCGGCACCTCCCGCCAGCGCGAGCTGGACGCCGACCAGGCCGAGGCCCAGCCACATGAGCGAGCCCGTCGACGAGCCGTGCGACATGCCGTTCATCGCGTGGTCGCCGGAGTCGCCGAGCATCTGCAGGTGCACGACCAGCATCGCCGCGTCCACCAGCGCGGTGAGCCGCCAGACCGAGGCGGTCGGGAACCGCCACAGGTGCCACGCGCACGGCAGGCACGCCGCCGCCATCGCCACCATCAGCAGCGACCCCAGCGACGAGCTGTCGAGCAGCAGGAGGTGGACGACCGCCGAGCCGAGCGCGGCGACCGCGGCCACCCGGCCGAGAGCGACAGTGCGCGGTGGAGCAAGAACGGCGGTCGTCACGAGCAGTGCCCCTCGCCCGAGGACGCGCAGTGCGAGGAGGTGGAGCGAGGCACCCCGAGCGCCGGGTTCCGGTCGAAGAACCCCACCGGCTTGAGCGAGAAGCCGGAGTAGTCGGTCGGCATGACCGGCCAGTCCTCCGGGCGCGGGTAGTGGGTCAGCCCGAACGTGTGCCACAGGACCACGTCCGCGTTCTCGAGGGGTGCGTCGTCCGCGACGAAGGCCGGCAGCCCGCCGTCCCCGGGGTGCTGGTTGACGAAGTCGCCGGCCGCGTACTTCTCGGCCGGGTCGTACGCCGTCACCCACAGGCTCTTGGTCGAGAACGCCGCCCGCGACGCCACCGACGACGAGTCGTCGGCCAGCAGCACCGGCGACGCCTCCGGGTGCAGCGCGTACCCGACCGGCTGCCCGAGCCGGTTCGTGACCGACGGGTTGACGATGTGCCAGGTCCGCCCGACCGTCGCGTCGGTGACCCGGGCCGCGGACGACTCGGACGTCAGCGGTGTCAGCCGCCGGGTGAACGCGTTGCCGTACGGGTTGGTCTCCGACACCGGCACGCGGACGGCGTCCACCTCGTGCACCGTGTTGCCGACCCCGTCGACGGCCATGTCCAGCCGCGCGGAGAACAGGTGCTGGTGGAACGGCGCGCCTAGGCCGGGGGCGATCTCGGTGGCGTACGGGTGCTCCTCCCCGCGGTAGGCGGAGGTGAACACGATGCCGGTGGCCTTGCAGTCGAGGCTGATCGTGCCGTCGGTGTAGAGGTACCAGTAGAAGCCGTAGTCGTAGTTGCCGATGGTGGTGAAGAAGCTGATCACCAGCCGCCGCGACCGCCGGGTCTCGACCATGCCGTTGAAGATGTCGGTGTGCTTCCAGCCGACGCCGTAGTCCTCCTCGTGGAGGCAGATGGCGTTCTTGATGACCCGCGGGTTGCCGTCCTCGTCGGCGAGCGTGCCGTCGAAGTAGTGGATCTCGCCGAGGCAGTCGCAGCCGAGCTCGAGGGAGTTCGTGTACCGGGCGAAGAGGTACTCGCCGGTGTCGAAGTAGTTCTGCCAGAACCGCACCGGTGAGGGGTCGGCGTAGGGCACGACCATCTCCGAGATCGACGCCCGGTGCACCACCGACCGCCCGTCGATCGACAGCTGGTTGAGGACCAGCCCCTCGCGGGCGTCGAAGCCGACCCGGAACTCCCAGCCGGCCCAGCGCACGACGTCGTCCTCGACGGTGAACGACGCCCCCTCGGGCTGGGTGATCTCGATCGGCTTGAGGTCGCGCGGGGCGTCGGGGGTGAGCTCGGCGCGCTCGGCCGGCACGGGCAGGTCGAAGTGGTCCTGGACGTCGATCGCCACGCCGCGGGTGATGTCGACGAACGCGACAACGCCGTCGACCGGGTGCGCCCACGGCAGGTCGGTGGGGTCGGCCTGGTGGAAGCCGAGCACCCGGACGACGCGGTGCCCGGACTCGTCGGGGAAGTAGGAGCCCGCCGACAGCGGGACGCTCCGCACGTCGGCGACGTCCAGGCCGCGCTTGGCCATCGCGGTGACCCAGCGCTCGTCGGCGGCCAGGATCGGCTCGATCGCCTCGAACTCGGCGTCCAGGATCGGCACCTGCCCGTCGGCGACCGCGTCGATGGCCTTGTTCTCCACGACCGCGCCGCCGGTGAGCGAGACGACGACGTCGCTGCCGTTGCCGGTGGCGCGGTCGAGCAGCAGCACGCGGGCCGAGCGCTCGACCGGGTCGCCGGGCTGCCAGGCGAGCACCACGCTCTTGTGCGGCTCGTGCAGGCCGACGTAGACGAACTTCGTCTGCTCGCCGACCAGGCCGGCCTCGACGACGATCTCGCGGGCGGCGGCGAACTCCGCGGCGGACAGCCGGGAGAGCGGGTGGCTGGCGGTGGTGACCGGAGCGGTCATCGTCATGGTTCTGCAGTTCCTTTCAGGTTCCGGTTTGTCGCTAGAAAACCGGGCCGGTTCTCGCGACAAAGCGGGTCAGTGGGTGAGGTCGGTGGCGGTGAGGGCGGCGGCCGACGGCCGGGCCTTGGCGAGCACGAGCCCCGCGGCGAAGAAGGCGACGATCACGACACCGGCCGTGATGCCGAGCGCGGTGGAGCCGCCCATCAGCAGCGCCAGGTTCTTGACCAGGACGACGAGGATCGCGGCGAGCCCGACGAAGCCGAGGCCGGGCGCAATGAGGGTCTGCCAGGGCCGGGTGTCGAGCTTGGTGCGGCGGAAGAACAGCAGCACCGCGGCGCAGGTGAGCAGCATCAGCGCGACGATGGCGACGGTCGAGATGCCCGACAGCCAGGTGAACACCTCGAGCACGGGGTCCAGGCCCGCGATCGCGCAGGCGGCGAGGAGCACGACGCTGACCGCCGTCTGGGCCAGCGAGGCGGTGGCGGGGGAGGCGTGCCGGGTGTGCGCCGTCCCGAGCCGGCTGTGCAGCACGCCGGTGTTGCCGAGGTTGAAGTAGTAGCGGGCCAGCACGTTGTGGAAGCTCAGCGCGCAGGCGAACAGGCTGGTCACGAGCAGGACGTTGAGGACGTCGGCGGCCGCCGTCCCGATGTAGGTCTGCGCGGTGTCGACGACCATGGAGCCGGGGTCCGCACCGGCGCGGGCGACCGCGGCGTCGTCGCCCCAGGCGGTGACGATCGCCCAGCTGGACACCGAGTAGAAGACGCCGATGATCGCCAGGCTCAGGTAGGTGGCGCGGGGGATGGTGCGCTGGGGCTCGCGGGCCTCGTCGCGGAACACCGCCGTCGCCTCGAAGCCGATGAACCCGGCGATGGCGAACATCAGGCCGAGCGCGGGGGAGCCGGAGGTGATGGCCGACGGGCTGACGATCCCGGTCGAGTAGCCCTCGGGCCCGCCGCCCTTGGCGACGATGAACAGGTCGAGGACGACGACGATCGCGATCTCGGCGACCAGCAGCAGCCCGAGCACCTTGCTGGACAGGTCGATGTGCCGGTAGCCGAGGACGCCGATCACGGCGATGACGGCCATCGTCCACACCCACCAGGGCGGGGAGGCGGCGCCGTAGCGGCCGAGCAGGTCGCTGATCGCCTGGCCGATGTAGCCGAACACCGCGCCCTGGATGGTGATGTAGGTGAGCAGCGCCAGCAGTGCCGCGCCCAGGCCCATCGGCCGACCGAGGCCGCGGGAGATGTAGCTGTAGAAGGCGCCGGCCTGCGGCACGTGCGGGGTCATCGCGACGAAGCCGACGGCGAAGAACATCAGCACGATCGCGCTGATCGCGTAGCTGGCCGGGTAACCGGTGCCGTTGCCGATGACGATGCCGATCGGCACGGAGCCGGCGATCACGGTGAGCGGGGCGGCGGCCGCGACGACCATGAAGATGATCGAGCCGACGCCGAGTGAGCCGGAGAGGCTGCGGGACTTCGTGTCGGGTGCTGTGCTGCTGACGGGTGGGTCGGCGACGGCCATCGGCGGTCTCCTGCGATCGGCGGCGCTCTCTCGGCGCCGTTCGTCCGCAGACCCTGCTGGCGGCGGTTTGCCGCTGCGTCTCGCGTTGCTGACGTTCTCTGCGTTCCCGAGTGAGAAGCCCGGGCGTCGCTTTTCTCATTCGGGGACGCCGGGTCGAGGCTTCCGGGGACACACGGATGCAACCGCGGCCTGCCTACGCTCGCGCCTCCCCGTCTGCGCTGGAGGACTGCCCGTGCCCCGTCTCGCCCGCGTCTCACCGGTGGCGGGGCTGCACCGGCGGCGGCTGCCGTTCGTCGAGGTGCTGGCGCAGTCGGTGTCGGCGCTGGCGCCCTCGGCGGCGATGGTGACAACCCCGGCGATCGTGCTGGCCGGCAGCGGGGTGGCGACGCTGCCCGCGCTGGTCGCCGCGACGCTGCTCGTGCTGCTGGTGGCTGGGTGCGTCGCGGTGTTCGCCCGGCGGCTGGCCGCGGTGGGCGGGGTCTACACGTACACCGCGCGGGGGTTGGGCCCGTTCGCCGCCGGGGTGGGCGGGTGGTCGCTGGTGATCGGCTACGCGGCGGTGGCGATGTCGGCGCTGGTGGGGTGCGCCCTGTACCTGGCGGCGCTGTTCTCGTTCTCGTCGTCTGCGGTGGCGTGGCTGGTGCTGCTGGTCGGCGGGCTGGCCGGGTGGTGCACGGTGCGCGGGATCCAGCTGTCGGCACGGCTGGCGCTGGCGCTGGAGGTGGTGTCGATCGCGGTGGTGATCGGCGTGTTGATCTGGCTGCTCGCTCGCTCCTCGGGTTCTGCCGGCTCGGCTGCCCTTGTCGTGGATGCGCGGCCGGGCTGGGGCGGGGTCGCGCTGGCGGTGGTGCTCGGGGTGACGGCCTTCATGGGGTTCGAGAGCGCCGGGGTGCTGGGGGTGGAGGCGCAGCGGCCGCTGGTCGCCGTCCCGCGGGCGGTGGTGTGGACGCCGGCCGTCGCGGGGGTGTTGTTCCTGTTCGCCGCGGTGGCGCAGACGGTGCTGCTGCGGCAAGCACCGCTGGACGTGTTGATTAGCCCGGTGCCGGTGTCCCGGTTGGCGGCGGACATCGGCTGGGTGGAGCGGCTGCTGGACGTCGGGATCGCGGCGTCGTTCTTCGCGTGCGTGACCGGATCGGTGAACGCGCTGGCGCGGGTGCTGTTCTCGATGGGCCGGGAGGGGGCGCTGCCCTCGGTTTTGGGGCGGACGCACCGCCGGTTCGGGACGCCGTTCGTGGCGCTGCTCGGCGTGTTCCCGGTGGTGGTGCTGGCGCCCGTGGTGGCGCTCGCTGCGGGTGCGGGCGCGCGGTCGGTGCTGACCGGGACGCTGACCGTGTCGGCGTTCGGCTACGTGCTGGCGTACGTGCTGGTGTGCGCGGCGACGCCGGTGTTCCTGCGCCGGCTCGGCGAGCTGACAGCGCTGCCGGTGGTGGGCGGGCTCGTGGCGGCGGTGCTGTGGCTGGCGGTGCTGGCGGCGGCGGTGTTCGGGCCATCGCTGCCGGGCGGTCGGTGGCCGGCGGTGGTGTGGCTCTGCTGCTTGGTGCCCGGCGTGCTGTGGGTGGGGTGGCTGTCGCGGCGCGCGCGGCTGGGGCGGGTCGGGGTGTACGACGAGCCGACGGTCGGCAGTGTGCTGCCCGGGTCGCTGGCGGCCTGATGACCGCTGACCGCGGGTTGACCGGCCGCCAGCCGAAGGCGGTGCAGAGCGCGCTCGCGGTGCTGGAGTGCGTGGCCCGGCTGGGGGCGGGGGTGACGGCGAAGGAGGTGGCGTCGGCGCTCGACATGCCGCCGGCAACGGCCTACCGGCTGCTCAACCTGCTGGTGGGGGAGGAGTACCTGGTGCGGCTGCCCGACCTGCGCGGGTTCGCGCTGGGCCGGAAGGTGGCCGGGCTGGCCGGGGCGATCGCGCCGGTACGGGTGCCGCAGGCCGCGCGGGAGGTGCTGGCCGAGCTGCGCCGCGAGGTGCGGGCCGGGGTGCACCTGGTGCTGTACACGGCGACGACGCTGCGGGTGGCCGACATGGACCCCGACCTGCCGCTTCAGGACACGCAGCTGGTGGAGCGCCACCTGCACGCGACCGCGGCCGGGAAACTGCTGCTGGCCGAGCAACCCGAGTGGCGCGACCTCCTGCCGCCGAGCCGGCTGACCCGGTTCACCGCCGCGACGGTGAGCAAGCCGGACCAGCTCGACATCTGCCTTGCCGAGATCCGGGCGCAAGGGTGGGCCGCGCAGTTCGGCGAGCTGCACGACCGGGTCCGTTGTGCTGTGGCTCCCGTCCGGTCGCGCGCCGGCGAGCTCGTCGCCGGCCTCGCGCTCAGCGGGGGATCCGGCACTCAGCCCCCGGCGACCGTTGATTCCGTCTGCCGGTCCGCCGCGCTGCTCGCTCCGCTGCTCACCTGACCCGCGTCTCGACGAGCCGACACGCAGGCGGGCAAGCCGACGCTGCTCAACTGCCTGTGCGCGGCCATCGGTCGGGCTGTTGACCGCGCCGCGCTCGACGGTCGCCGCCGCCTGAGACTGCTACTTCGAGACGCCGACGGCGGCGAGCGGTCCGGCCAAGCTCGCGAGCTGGTCGCGGCGCTTGGGGCTCTGCCGAGGGAGCCGGCACCCGGCGAGCGGGGGCACAGCTCGTTGGCTCGGCCGCTCCGGGCCTGCTCTACGCGGTAGGCGTCAACCTCTACGCGGACCATCGCGACGGCGAACGCGACGCCAGATCGGCGCGTCTTAACGTACCCAATAAACCTCCGATACGGTGAGGTCGCCGTTGTCAGCGATGTGTGTGACCGTCAGTCGAGCTACTCCGTAATCGGACGTAGCGCACGCTTGGGCCCCTGTGTCCCCGACCAGCCAGCCCGCCCCTTCTGCAATT
Organism: Modestobacter sp. NPDC049651; assembly: GCF_040659695.1. Taxonomy (NCBI): domain Bacteria; kingdom Bacillati; phylum Actinomycetota; class Actinomycetes; order Geodermatophilales; family Geodermatophilaceae; genus Modestobacter; species Modestobacter sp. NPDC049651. The sequence continues at coordinate 647,682 of NZ_JBFAOG010000001.1, read as the reverse complement.
GGCCGCCTGTCAATTGCGTCCTTGCATTGGGCGTGACCCGGGTCTTGGGTCCGGAGGTCGACACTCAGAGGACTGCCGTATCGGGGCTTCACTGCCCGTCGGCCAGAGTCGGTCCCATATGTGATGTCACTGCCGGCTTGCCCGACTACGCCGACATCGAGGTCGACGCCCGTGTCGAATTGAGCCATAGGGACAGTGAACTCGAAAGTCTTTCCTCCGTCGACGTTACTGCTTGACGATGGCGCGCTGCCCTCCTGGCCGAGTTGCGCCAAGCGGGCGTTTGAGTCGTCTAGCTGCCTCTGTAGACCGACCGCTGTACTCTTTGCGTCGTCTCTTTCCTTTTCGAGTGCGTCAACCTGGCCATTAAGCGTGTTGTTCCGTTCCGTTAAACTAGAGTTGCCACGCTCCAGTGCATCTATGCGGTGGTTCATGGTGCTAAGTTCGTCAGACTGACTGCTGGAGTGATTGCCGAGGATTGCGGTCGCCGCTATCAGGGTGGCCGTTGCAACGCCGAGAATTGCGGCTGCTAAAGCATACTTCTTGGCCCTGAACTCAAAGTGCTGTGTTTGATACTTGAGTTCCTCGATACGACTGGTCAGGTCTGTGGGCGCGCTGTCAGCCTCGCGTGGCCCGGCGGATGTCTCGTCGCGCTGGTGATTGGCAAGCGGCTTAGTAACGTCGTCCGGCTCGGCGTCGCCTTCCATCTGCTCCCCCTCACTGCACCTCAGGTTAAGCGACCTGGGTGACGTCAGGGAATTGTACGGGCCAGATGAGCGGTCCGGGGCCCCTTCCTTCCGTCGGAAGGCCTGTGGAGCAGTCCTAGCCTCTAGCTGCGGGTCACTGCCCACTGCAAGGCGCCCCCTCATCCCGAGGTCAGCGTCGTCTTGGGCGGCATTCCCGTACTCGGCCGGCTGGGCCCGAGCGCGGGGCACGGCGCCGCGTACCTTGGGCCAGCCCGACGACACCACGCTTGCTCTAGCGGGGGAAGTCGGCCGAGTCGTGTGTGAGCGTTGCGGGACGATTACTGGATCTTATGGTAACTTTGACCCCTCGGTGCCCAAGCCCCTCATGCGGTATGACGATTTCGGCGTCTAGATCGGGAGCCCGTCGCCCTCCGGCTTTGACATAGGCTGTCGAAGAGTCGCTGTCGTGCATCCACTTCGTCACTCGAAGATCTGTAATCGCCGGTGCAAATATGCCATGTCGGCCGCACTGTTCGATCACGCTGAGGAGCGCCAAGGCAGTGAGTACTTCTTTGGCTGGTGGCGCCGTATCGATAGCGCCCGGATCTTTCGGGCGCCGCTTCCGTGCCACATGGACGGCGGCCTTGAGTAGATCATAGATGCTGTTCACTAGAACGCCGGATGCCAGTACGTCGATCAAGTATCCGGAAGCCGCATGCGCGAGACTCTGAGGGGATTCCTGCCTCGTCTTCCAAACCGCCAGGTCGCGAGCGACTTGGCGCTCCAACTGCTGTTGCACACCACGCAGTCGGCGCTGGCGCTCATCAAGCACTCTCGTTCGTATTTCTTCCAGGATGAGCGCTGCATCGGTGACGTCACGGTTCAAGCACTGGAAGATCACCATTTCCGCGCGTGCCCGCACACTCTTGTCGGCGAAATAGGAGCGCAACGCCGCTTCGGCGTGCTCAACATCGACGGGGTTCACGACCGCTAGCCTGCACCCTCCGATTGCACGCAGCATCCCTGGGGCCACTTAGGGCAGCCTTGTACAGCAGAGTTCCGATCCAGACGCATGCTGGCCGCCCGGAATCTACTCCGGGCGGACTCCCTCGACCTCGTCCTGGCCGAGGTGGCAGGGCGCCGCCGCCGGTCGGACTGTGCTGGGGCCCTTGCTAGTGCCCTCGGCGAGCGTCCCGAGCTAGCCTTCTTCTGGGTAGAGTGCCGCGACGGCCGCGCCAACCAGGGCGGAGGCTAGCTCCTTCGTCGCGCTGGCATCCGCCATGCCGACGAGGACGTCTGTCTGACTGTTGCTGCTGGCCGAGCAACCCGAGTCGCCCGACTTCCTACCGCCGAGCTGGCTGACCCGGTTCACTGCCGCGACGATCACCAGACCCGACCAGGTCGACCACCTTCCTGGCTGGGATTCGCGCGCAGAACTGGGCTGCTCAGCGGGTGAACTGCACGAGGGGCGGAACTGTCATGTTGCACTGGTCCGCTCCCAAGGCGGTGACCTGGTGGCAGAGAGCGCCGTTAGCCGGAACGGCTCAATCACCGACACGCCCAAGCGGACATCGCTGGCCCATTCGAGTGCGCTAGCTGGTCTGTTGACTTGAATCGACAACGTCATCCGCTCGCCGCCCTTGGCCTCCCTAAGACCGCTGATAGCTATTCTGTGCTCACGCCAACGAAGGTCGGGCCCGTGCAGCCTGTCGTGCCTGCGCCGCGGGTCCGTGTCACGATGTCCGCGGAGTGGTCAAAGAATCGTGGGAGCGCAACGAACCCGTCAACGCTCGTTAGAACTGTGACTTCACGACCGGGCCAGTCACCTTGCCGTGGACTCGCCGTCCACTCCAGCGTGCGTCGACACTGCGCCGCTAGGACAACAACCTCCGTTTGTCGTACGTCGCGAAGGTGCTTGAATTGGGGGACGCAGGCGTCGTGTTCAGGCGCTGGCTGGCGCCAGGCGGGCGGATCGGCATCCGCTAAGGTCTCTTAGCTACCACCATCTATGGAGGCAACTGTGGCTTCTTCGTATGTTCAGGCGTCCGCAGAAGAGCCCGATGCCGACGAAACTCCACTGGGTGCGGAGTCGGAGTCGATTGGTGAGGAAACCGAGAACGATCTCGGGCAGAAGGAAATCGATTACAGTGACGTGGTGCTCGCGCCGTCGGACTGGACCGTAGAAACGGTGTTGAGTCAGCTTGCGCAAGGGGCGTTCGAACTCAGCCCCAACTTCCAGCGTCGCAACGCGTGGACGGTGCAGCGTAAGAGCAAGTTCATCGAATCGCTCATCCTGGGACTACCGATCCCGCAAATCACGCTTGCTGAGTCGGAAGATCAGGACGGGGAGATCCGCTACATTGTTATCGACGGCAAACAGCGGATGCTTACCTTGAAGTCCTTCTTTGACGAAAATGAGCCGCTTCGACTGGCGGGACTAGCCGTCTTGGACGATCTGAACGGGCGTACGCGTGACGAGCTGATGGATTCACCCGTCACGGCGAAGGCGATAAGGCGCCTCAATAATAGGACCATTCGAACAGTGGTCATCCGAAAGTGGCCTAGTGATGACTTTCTGCATCTCGTATTCCACAGGATAAATCACCAGACACTTTCTCTTTCTGCGCAAGAGCTGCGTCAGGCCTTATATCCTGGGCCTTTCACAAGCTTCGCCGACACATTCGCCGCTGAAAGTGTGGAACTGCACCAAATGCTTGGTGCCTCGCAGCAGCCAGACTTCCGCATGCGTGATGTTGAACTACTTGTTCGACATCTGGCCATGCGCAACTTCCTTGCAGAATATGCCGGAAACCTCAAGAAGTTCCTCGACGATGCGTGTGATCGGCTGAACAGTTCCTGGTCCAAGCAGGAGGGAATGATTCGAGAGCAGGCGGCGGCCTGCGTCAGGTCGATCGCTGTGACGAACTCGATCTTCGGCGAAGCTTCGTTTCGACGCTTCGACCGCGATCGCTGGGAGACGCGCTTCAACCGGGCGGTGTTTGACGTGATGTCTTACTATTTCTCACTTGATGAGGTCGTTCAAGCGGTAGATGCCGAGCAGGCTCCGCTGATCAAAGCTGAGTTCGCTGACTTAAGCGCGAATGACCCGAAGTTTCGCGACTCTGTCCAGAGCACCACCAAGACGGTGGGGGCTACTGTCTACCGCCTTGAGGCGTGGGGCGACCGGCTAGAGCAACTGCTCGGACTGGCGCTACCGGTGCCCCGCCTCGCGGCTGACCAACGGACCATCAGGCTGTGAGATGACGCGAACCTTCTTGCAGTTAATGACTGATTTGAGGCGGATATCGGCCGAGCTTCTGCCGCCCCACAGCCCCGTCGCACGCTACTCGGATAACGAAGTTCTTCGCATTCTCTCATTTCGGCTCTTCGCGCATGCCGAAATCGAGGGCTTTGTCGAGTCCGTGGCGGAATCGATGGTAGACGCACTATCTGTCAAGAATGACCGAAATATTCTGCGACCTGCTGTGCGCGATCAGATCCTCTATCACCATATGTTGACGCAGTCCTACCCGCCGAGAACGTTAGTTAATATGCCGACCGGGCAGCGTGCGCAGAAAGCGATTAGAGGGGTGCTCAATGCGGTGCAGGATGATGTAGGCAAGAACAATGGAGTGAGCGAGAAGGATCTGCTCAAGCTCTTCCTTCCCTTGGGTGTTCCAATCGACCACTTCAACCGAGAGTGGTTGCGATCGATGAACGAGCTAGCTAGGGCCCGAGGCGAAGTGGCGCACAACTCGTGGAACAGGACCACCACAGTCCAGCAACCCACTCCTCAGGGCGAGCGTCAGCGGCTCGTTCGACCGCTGTGGGGTCTGCAGGGGCTTGTCAGGTCTGTTCAGTCGAGCATCTAGTTGACGCCGCTATCGTGAAGGACTCCCCGCGGTTGCTAGGTCTCCTCATCGGAGGGGTCGCTGGCGAGCTGCGGGGCCCTGTCTCGGCAAGCGGTCATCTCGCGCTGGGTTAGCCCAGGCGCCCGGGGTTCAAGGCTAGTGCCCTAGCTCACTTGCGATGTGCTCAGCCAGGCCGTGCGCGAGCTCGACTGGTACGGCGTTGCCGATTTGCCGGGCGATGTCCAGCTTCGTCCCGCACCATTGGAAGTCGTCCGGGAATCCCTGGAGACGCGCAGCCTCGTGGTGGGTGATCGCACGAGGACGCTCTGGGTGGATGTATCGGCCCTTCTCGGGCTTGAAGAACTCCGTGCGGATCGTCACGGACGGGCGGTCCCAGTGCATCCGCCCCATAACGTCCAACGATCCCTTGTCGTGGCCGATCCAGCAGCGCGCCTTCAAGTCGTCCGGAAGGTTGAGGCGGTTGCCGCCTTCCGGGATCTCCGCAAATCGATCGAGCGATAGTTGCGTGTAGTGGCGGGTGATGTGCAGGTCGGGTGACTTGAAGGTGCCGGGTAGGACGTGCCCGAACACCTCCGTCGTCGATGAAGGGAGCCGCTGATCATCCGGGTCAACGTGCTCGGCGAGTCCATCGAGGGCTTGCCTCACGGTCTTCCACTCATCCCGAGGAAGCGTTCTGGTGGGCACCTCGATCTGCGGCAGGTCCCGGCGCGTACCGATGACGATGAATCGCCGGCGCAGCTGGGCGGCACCGAAGTCGGTTGCTCGGACGAGCCGGGCATCGATCTGGTAGTCCTCGAGCCGGCCGCCCGGCTCGGTTTCCTGTCGGAGCATCTGGAACTGGTCGCTGGAGCCGAACCGGTCGACGTTCTCGATGAGGAACGCCTTGGGGCGGACCTGGACGATCGTGTCCATGTAGTGGCGCCACAGCTCGTTACGTGGGTCGTCGGGGCTCCGCTTTCCCAGGTTGGAGAAGCCTTGGCAGGGAGGGCCGCCCACGACGACGTCGGCAGCGGGGAGGTCACCCCGCTCAACCCAGTCCTCGATCTTGCCCCAGTAGACGTGGTCCTCGCCGAAGTTGGCCGCATAGGTGGCAGCCGCGGCGAGATCGTGCTCGACCGCTACGACCGGCTGGAAGCGACCGGTCAGCCTGAAACCCTCGGTCAGGCCGCCGCAGCCGGCGAACAGGTCGATGACCCGCAAGGGCACGGCCCCGGTAGAACCCGGAAGCAGGTTGCCGTCAGCTTTGCCCACCGAGGTAGCACCCACCGTTCTTGCCGGCGCACGCCTCGCAGTGGCACGCGCGTCCTTCCCCGCGACACTATCGAGCGCGGGCTCTCGCTGACCGTAAGCGCGCCGACCGACAGTTCCTTCCGGCGGTGGGCCCGTGGGTGTGGATGGACCGATGAGACACCGGTGACAGTGACGGACGAGGGCCGGAGGTGGGCATGACGACGGCTCGGCCTCCCGCTTCGAGTCCTGGAGTGGCGGCACGGATGAGCCGTGCCCGCCGTCGGGACACGGCGCCGGAGGTGGCGATCCGTCGTGAGGCCCACCGCCGCGGCCTTCGGTACCGGGTGGACACCGCTCTGCCAGGGCTGTCGCGTCGGAGGGCCGACATGGTCTTCGGTGGCCGGCGCGTCGCTGTCTTCATCGACGGATGCTTCTGGCACTCCTGTCCCGTCCATGCGACGACGCCCAAGGCCAACCGCGAGTGGTGGGTGGCGAAGTTGCAGCGCAATCAGGAGCGCGATCGACAGACCGACCAGCACCTGCACGATCTTGGCTGGACGGTGCTCCGCTTCTGGGAGCACGAGGACCCGGTCGCGGCTGTCGACGTCATCGAGTGTGTCGTCCGTGGGACCGGATCGACCGGTCAGTCGCTCGAATGACGAGGCCCGGTGCCCTGCGCGTCGGCGCGCAGCAGGGCTGCGGACTCGAGGGCCGCATCCTGCACCTGACGGCGTAGCTCGTCCTCGTCGAGTGACTCGAACTCGACCACGGCACCGAGACGGGACAGGCGCTTTAGCACGTCGACCAGCACGTCGCGTTCGGCCACGCGGCCACGGTCCATCGACGGCCAAATGTCGGCGATAGTCCGGACGAGGGCACGGCTGCCGCCGATCGAACGTCTCCGGGCGAAGATCTGGTCGAACGCGGCCTCGCCGAAGGTCTCGAGCAGGCGGTACCGCTCATGCTCCTGCGGGAGGGCGAGCAGGTGTGCTCGCCACCAGAGCCTGCCCCAGACGTGCCGGGTGATGTCGGTGCCCAGCACACGGTCCTTCGGAGGGCGCGGATACCGCCAGTAGGAGACGTCGGGCAGCAGCACGAGCGCCAGGAACGCCCAGATCGGTCGGACGGCGGCCTCGCCCGCGACCAGTCCGCACCGTCGGTGGAGCAGCTGGGCGACCTCGAGGTCGAAGGTCATCCGGTCCTGGCGGCGTCCTTCGTTCGGGAAGCCTGCTCGAGTGGCGATCTCGAGGACGTCGTCCCGCAGTCGCTGGAGTTCGTCGGTGTTGACTCGTCGGCCCCCGGTAGGGGCGAACACCGCGGAGGGGTGCCGCAGCGCGTAGCGGCTCGTGAGCTCGTCGATCGATGCCTGCTGGTACTCGCGGTGCAGCTCCTTGGCCGCGTCACCGATCAGCCGGGGATAGAGGACGCTCACGCCTCCACCAACAGCTGCGAGGTCTCCTGGAGTCGGCTGCCGAACAGCGCTGGCGCCGTCTGGCGCTCCCGACGCAGGGCCTCCATCGAGAACGCGGGGAAGGCGTTCCGGACGACGTTGACCAGGAGCGCGCCGAGCGAACCCGCGGGGTAGTCGGTCCCGTCCTGCAGGGACTCGTCGGTGAGTGCCCGTTCCACCAACAGCCGGAGGACGTCCGAACGCAGGGTCGACAGCACCCGCCGGTCGGCCTCGCTTGGTGCAGGCGCCGCAGCCACGGCGCGCATCACGACGTCATGTCGTTCGTTCACGAGCAGTTGGATCGAGCCGAGCGCTGCACCGTCGAGGTCCTCGTCGATGTGGAGGTACCAGCCGGCGCCGGTTGGGTAGGGCAGGTCATGGAAATCAGCGGTCGCAATCGGGAACAGCGTGTTGTCGCCCTCGAGAACGACCCGGTGCCGATCGGACCACAGCACGCTCCCCGGTCGGGTCGGAGCTGCCGGGGCTCTCCCTGGGGACGCGGACCTCAGCGTGGCGCTCGTGATCAGTTCGAGCGTCCCGCCCAGGTCGTCTCCAGGGAGGTCGAACTCGATGGCGATCTCGAGCGCATCGGTGGCCGGTACAGCTGCCCGCCAGGCACGTCCCCGCATCAGCGAGTTCGAGGCGAACCACTGAACGCTGAGGTCGACCGCGCACTCCTCGGTCAGACCACTCGACTCCCGCAGCCGGAGACCGTCCACGGACACCGGTCGGTGCAGCGACAGAGTGGTGCCGTAGTCCCAGTCGGTCAGGCTGTCGGGCAGTGGCTCGGTCCCGTCGGGGGAGAGCCGGCACCACGGGCCGGCCGAGACGACGTCGGCCGGCGGGCGCAGGAACGGGAAGACGCGGCTCACGCGGTGGCCCCGGTGTCCGCCAGCGGAGTGGCGAGGACGGTGACGTCGGTTGCGGTGTCCGGCACCGGCACGACGACCAGATCGACCTCGGTCGGGCCCTCGACCAGGCAGGTCTCGTCGTTGGTGCTGCCGTGGGCGGTGTGCCATTCACGGACCCGCGGGCGGCCGGCTCCCGCCGGCGGGTCGTCCTCGCGTCCCTCCCACGTCACGATCGAGAGACGCGCGGTGAGTTGCAGGGGGCCGGGAGCGGTGACGCCGTACCTGGCGACGAGCACCACGGATCCGTCTCTCATCTCGATGTGCGGCTCGACCAACGTGGTGACCCGCGACCGCGTGGCCGGACCAGGTCGTGCGCTCGCGTTGCCGGCCTTCCCGTCGCCGGCGGCCGGTGCGTTCGCGGTTGTCGGGGTGCTCCCGCCGTCGGGCCGGTCAGGCGCGGACGCGGGCCGCCCGTCGTTGGGGGAGACGAAAGCAGCCGCCACCAGCCCGCCGAGATAGTTGCTGACCGCCCCGAGGGCCGTCCGGGACGAGGTCGACACCGCGCTCTGCGCCGGGGCGCGGAAGACGCCCAGCTGCTCGCGGAGGCGCATGAACGTCGCTCTGATGAATGTCCTCTCGTGCCCGGTCAGCTGTTCGGACACCCAGTTGTCATGAGTGGGCGGTTCGGCCGCCGCGTAGACGTCGTCCATGGCGTCGTCGGCACGGAAGACGCCCGCGTAGACGCTGTGTACGGAGCTGGTCGTGGGTCCCTCGTGATACCGCACCACCAGCTCGGGTGAGCGCATCAGGCAGACGTGATGGGGATCCCCGTCGACCCCAGCGAAGCTCGCGGCCAGCGACACCGCCTCCGACGCCATGGGGACGACGACCTGACGCTCCAGGGCAAAGCGGCCCAGCCGCCTCCTCGGATTGCCGCACTCGAGGATCTTTGCGCCGTCGCCGTGGAGCCGGCGGTATGCGGCCACGAACATCCGCAGGGGATAGAGCCGGGCCGGGTCCGGCACGGGGAAGGACCGGCCGCCCGCGACGACGTCCGGCGCGAGGCGTTCAGTGCCGCGCTCGGGCAGCATGATCGGCCACAGCTGCCAGGCGATGGTCTCGGCGAGGTGCCCGGCAGCCTGGTCCGTGTCCTCGAAGTCGTCGAGGTCCGGGTCGATGACGACGAGGGTTGTGCCGGACTCGCTCACGTCGAACGGGGTGAGTCCGAGGGCTCGTGCGACGTCGTCCGCAGCATCGCCGATGAGCGGCTCCACATGGTCGTCCTGCACGTCGCCCCACCAGTGGCGCCCCGTGAAGGGCCTGCTCTCCGCGTCCACCCGGCCGCGGTTGTCGAACGAGCGCCCCAGGGCGATGCCGATCAGCCGCGACGTCAAGGCACCGGACTCGTCGGTCGTCCGCGTGTAGACCAGGATGGTCCCCACCCGTGACAGTCGGTAGAGGACGGCCTTGCCGTAGCCGTAGGTGCCGCCACCGAGTGCGGTGTCGCGCTTCTCCCCGACGTTGAGGACGAAGGAGATCCAGTCGCGGCGGCCGTCGGTGAGCTGATCGGCTCGCGTGGGGCCGCCGAGTCCCTTGGTCGCTCGGTCGACCACGGACAGGAGCCGCAGGTTGGGCGTTCGCACCGCCCGGCCTACGCCCAGGTGCTCCTGGACCGCAGCCGGAGGCGTGAGCAACCGCTCCCACGTGGGTCGGTGCGTCGGGGCCACAGTGGTCAGTTCGAGGCGGTAGACCGTCTCGACGCCGGGGAGCCGGGCGTCCCAGGAGTTCTGGGCGGTCTCCCGTACGAACACCGTCAGCGGGTCCACCGGCGGTCGACCGAGCTGATTGCGGATGCCCTCGGAGGCGATCGCGCCCGTAGGGGGAAACGGCTGGGACCACCAGCGGGGTGTGGTCATGCGGTCTCCAGCAGGAACTCGGCCGGGTCGAGGTCAACACGGTGGGCGTCGGCGGATGCGGCGTCCAGGTCGACGCTGTACTCCAGCGGCCCCACACCGCCGAGCAGGGCGTCTCCGGTCAGGCCCGCCGGGACGATGCGGGGAAAACCAGGTTCGACCTCGTAGGTGCGCGACTCGACCACGTCGAACCGCTTCCGCGCGTAGACGTCACGATCCAGCTCGTGGTAGCCGACCTTGTGCAGCAGTTTCCTGAAGCCGGCGGGGTCGTCCGTCTTCTGCAGGATGTCGTCGACGAGTTCCGGTACGGACGTCCCCTCGTCTCCGCGGACCCGAAGCCAGTGCAGGACGAGCCGACCGGGCGCTTCGACGTCGAGCTGATCGGCCCCGTGGATCCGGATCGTCCGGCCCTCGGGGACGGTCGTGGTCTTCACCTCGACGGCGCGAGGGCCTCGGTGAAAGTCCTGGGCGGACCCGCTCGGCCCCGTCCAGAAGGCGGTGGCGCCCGGGTCCTGCGCGATCATCGACCGCACCAGGTGGAGTTCCCCGAAAAGGCCCGCCAGGGCGGACGAGCTGAGCATCTGACGGTTGCCCGCAAGCAGCGCACGCCAGTCCTTGAGCGCGTTCCGCAGCGCCGCAACGGCACGGTCGGGAGTTGCGGCGACCCGCTCCACCACCTCGACGCACAGCGAGGTGAACAGGTCGGCCAGGCGGTCATCGACCAGTTCCAGCGAGGCGTACTGCTGGTACCGGTGCTCGTCCTCCAGCGCGCGACGCCGGAGCACGACGGCGTCGCCATCGAGCATCTCCTGGAGCGTGTGCCTCGACGCGATCGGCACCAGGAGATGCCTGTGCCCGTCGGCGTCGACACCCGCCTGGAGCGGCCCGAGCGGTGTGTCGACGCCGATGGGGGCCGTCCGGAACGCCGACACGACGGGGCGTCCCGCAGCGGTGGTCCAGATGAGGTCGAGCCGGCTGCTGTCTAGCGTCACGCGGCCTCGTCGTCCTGATCGAGGACCGACAGGTCCTCCTCCTCGACCGCGACGCCGGACAGGTCTGCGCTCCAGTACTCGACCTCGGAGTCGGAGGTGCCCGGAAGGGGCCTCGGGAAGACCAACGCCACACCGATGACGACATCGTCGGTCGGTGCCGCGAGGGGACGACGGCCCTCACGGTCGGTGTCCGACTCGGGTTCGATCGGGTAGATCAACAGCAGGCCCTGATCGGGTCGCTGCTCGTTGCGCAGCGTCAGGATCTGGGTGCGTCCACCGATGTCCCTGCCGGTGACATCGAGATCGATCGTCTCGTCACGCCGGCTGCTGAGGGTCTTGATGTCGGCAACCCCGTCGAACGCCGACTCCGACTCGTGCCCGAGCCGTGACCGCTTCACCATCCGCACCTCGACATCGGCCCCTAGGTTGCACCGATTCGTCGAGGCGCTGGGCTGCGAGTTCCCCACCACCGCCACGCTCCACTGCTTCAGGGCACCGTTCCGCACCCGCTTGCCGATGTAGTCCAACAGCCGCTCACGGTCAGCGTCGGACGACCGCTCGTGAAAGGCGTAGCCGTTCAGGAAGGCCGCGATGTCGTCGTGAGGTACCCGGGTGAACAGAGCGGTCTCGGGACGGGGTGCTTCTTCTCGGACCCCGTGCCGCTGTGCGCCCTGGACGAGTGAGCGGGTGGCGGCAGCGTTCGCGGCGAGCCAGTCCTTCCCGCCCGAGGTGACGTCGAAGAAGCGGGATTCCACGAGCGTTCCGCCGTAGGCAGCGTGGGCGAGCACGGCGGACTTCATCTTCGCCTTGGCGGTGATGGCCATCTTGGGGTGTGACCGCAGGCGGACCGCGAACGTCAGCGGGTTCTCTGCCGGGTTGTGCATGTAGCGGTCGATGTCGCGGCGCATGTCGGCCTCGACGGTTGCCAGGTGGCCGAACCACTCGGCCAGCTCCTGGGTCATCCAGATCCGCGGGAGGTCGCCGTAACGGTTGCGGTAGCCGAACCACCGGCCCATCTGGAGCAGCGTGTCGTAAGCGGACACGGCGCGGACGAAGAGGCTGGAAACCAGCCCTTCCAGGGTCAACCCCCGCGACAGGGTGTTGCCGCCGATCGCGATTGCGGTGACCGGACCGGCCTCGTAGTTCAGTCGGTCGGTGCTGCGGTAGTTGTCGATCACGATCTTGGTCTCGTGGACGACGGTCGGCAGGTGCTGCAGCACGACGTCGAAGGGAACCTTCTCCTCGCCGAAGTCGTCGGCCCGGACCAGGCGCGTCTCGCGGTCCCAGGTGGTACGCAGGCGGTCGAGCGTCCGCTGGTCGTCGGTGCTCAATCGCTCCGACATCACGGCGCGGAGGTGGAGCAGCGGCTCCCTGAATGCCTCGTGCACCGAGGTCTCGGTCGTCGTGTGGACGAGCATCGTGGAGTGCGGGTTGCCGCCACCGCGTGCACGTCGAGCGGCCGTGGCGAGCCAGAACCACTCGGCCGCTGCCTGGAGCGAGCGGGTGACGGCCGGCTGGAACGTCGCCGCCTCCTTCTTGTTGCGCGGTTTGAGGTCGTCGACCTCGTCGTCCGGGACTATCCGGACCATGTCGTAACCGCCCGGGAGGTCGGCCGGGTCTTCCCCGTCGAGCAACTCGCGCCCGAAAAGGACCTCGGTGCCGTGGTAACCGATCGGCTGAGGCAGGTTGACGATGAAGTCGCGCGGATAGAAGTCCTCGTCGACCGACGGGTCGATCAGGAGATTGGCGAACGGTGTCGCCGTGTAGCCCACGTACCCGACCTTGGGGAACTTGCTCAGCACGTCGAACAGCAATGGGTTGATCTTGGCCGTGGCGACCGTGGACTGGTCGGCCTCGTCGTCGATGATCAGCGTCGGGCAGTCCTCGAGGTACTCACCGGCTTTCGCGAGCCACGTGCGGAGCTTCCTGAGCACGGCGGCGTTCTTCTTTACGACCAGCAGCAGGCACTGGTCCGTGGAGGCGAAGAACGCCTTGGGGTTCGGTGGCGGGACGAAGTCGTGCGTCTCGCTGGTGACCTGGTGCCACTGTCCGGGGTTCGACTCGACGAGGTCCTTGACCAGGCGGACCTGCGTCTGGCGACGAAGCGTGTTGTGGATGCCGGACAGGACGATGAAGAGCTTGTACCCGCGGTCGGCGGCCTTGGCCATGACAGCGGTGAAGTTGGTCGTCTTCCCCGACTGGACGAAACCGACGACGAGCCCGCGGGTACGGAAGGACGCCTGCTTGGGGTGCTCGAGGAGCGCGACGACCTTGGTGGAGGACTTGTCGATCGACTCGATGTTCTCGTCACCGAAATCTTTATTCCGCATGGACGTGACCAGCGCGGGCCAGTTGCGGTCGTTCTCCATGTCGGGGCCCGTGTACCAGGTCTGCCGGCCGTCCAGGAAGACCGATGACGGCTCGTCCAGGTTGCGGATGCGAAGGCTCTCCGCATCGTGCCGTTCCCTTACGGCGCGGATGATCGACTCGTCCGCACCGAAAAGCTGCAGGTTCTTGACGGCGTCGTGCGGCGTCATGGACTGCGTGAACTGCTGGAAGACCTTGTAGAGCTGGTCGACCTGTTCCCCCGTGCCGGCTGTCACCGAGCCCCCTTCGTTGGCGTGCTGTCGTGAGGGTAGGCACACCCGGGTCGGCCACCTCCCGAGCGACCGCACCTCCCGGTGAGCATCGGGACAGCTGTGTCCGATGAGGCGCGTGCTGCGGTGCCGTCGCTCTTTGGGCCCGGCTGCGCCTCGCACGGTCGCTGGGCTGCGAGTCGGTGCCGACCGTTGTCAGTGCCGCCGGCTAGCGTGAGGCAGTGCGGGGGACCGGTTTCACCATGCTCGATTTGTTCGCCGGCTGCGGCGGACTCACTCGCGGGTTCGTCGACCAAGGCAGCTTTCAGAGCGTCGGGGCCGTCGAGTTGGATCGTGCGGCGGCTGCGACCTATGCGGCCAACTTCGATCCGACCGGGCGGCACACGTACGCGGGCGACATCGCGGGCTACACGGAGGTACCCCCTGTCGATCTGGTCATCGGAGGGCCACCGTGTCAGGGCTTCTCGGCGCTCGGTAAACGCGATCCCGCAGATGTGCGCAACCAGCTGTGGCGGGAGTTCGTCCGGATCGTGCGCGAGTCGCGCGCCCGGATGTTCGTCTTCGAGAACGTCGACCGGTTCGCCAAGACACCAGAATTCCAGCTGCTGCGCGCGGCAGCCGGCGAGGGAGGGGAACTCGCCGATTTTCAGACGCAGGTGTTCCGGCTGAACGCGGCCGACTTCGGCGCCCCTCAGAAGCGCATCCGCACGATCATCGTCGGCTCGCGGATCGGTCCGGTCGCCGAACCTTTGCCCACCCACGCCAAGGTGCCAGGGGAGGCGCGGGCCCGGTGGGTCAGCCTCCGCGAGGCATTCCTCGAGGGACCTGTTGTCCTCGAGCCGGCCGTCCGGGAGGAGTGGCTCCCCGAGAGTTCGATCGACTTCCAGGGTGACGCAGTGCCTGGCGCGTTCAAGCTGCGGGACCTGCACATCACCCGGAACCACGACCTCACGTCCCTGATCCGCTACGCGCACATCCAGCCAGGGCAGAGTCGCTTCCAGTTACCCGAGGAGCTCCAGTACGCCTGTTGGCGGAGGCACACGAAGGGAGCTGGCGACGTCCTGGGGCGGCTCCAGTGGGATCAGCCCGCCGTGACCATCCGCACGGAGTTCTTCAAGCCAGAGAAGGGCCGCTTTCTCCATCCGCAGTGGGAGAACGGCGGTGAGCAGATCAACCGCGCACTCACCCACGCCGAAGCCGCGGTCGTCCAGGGCTTCGATGAGCGCCACCTGTGGTGCGGCACAAAGGCGGAGATCGCCCGCCAGATCGGTAACGCGGTCCCGCCTCCGTTGGCCCGGGCAGTGGCCTTCAGCGTGGCAGGCCGCTTGAAGGGTGCCCGCTGATGCAGTCATGTGGAACAAGGTGTCGCCGTGCTGCCTGGCGAGGACGGTTCGGGCCCCAACCCCTTCACGTCGGTTGCGGCGGTCGGTGATACCGCTAGGAAGTTCGAGTCTGGTCAGGCGCAGCGGCCCCACGGATGGCGACGCCCCGATTGAGCGATGCGTCCCCCCAACACGCGCCCCTGCCCTTAGTGTCCCTCTGTGATGAGGACGACAGTCCCAAGCAGCTGGTGCCAGGAGGATTCGTTGTCAATGCTTGGAACGGCAAGTTGCAAGGGCATTGCAGATGGGCGCTGAGGTCTCGATGTCAGTGAGTAGAAACTTGTGGCGGCCGGATACTGCGCTGGTCGAGGAAGTTCAGAACCAGTTCAACGCTCAGATCGCCGCATGCGAAAAGCAGCCTCGACTGATCGAGGAGCAGGCCAATCATGAAGAGTCCATCAGGACTGGCGGCTACGCACACCGGACCCTTCTTGAGCTCGTTCAAAACGCTGCCGACGCTCTAGCAGGCACTGGCGACACTGCTGACGAAGCTCGGGTTGAGATCGTTCTGGACGCGCGTACATCCACCTTGTACTGCGCGAACTCTGGCCGGCCGTTCTCGAAGTCGGGCATCACCGCTGTCACGATGGCGTACCTCAGTGGCAAACGCGGAGATGAGATCGGTAGATTCGGTCTGGGATTCAAGTCGGTCCTCGCGGTCACCGACGCTCCGCAGGTCTTCAGTCGCTCGGTCTCCTTCGAGTTCAACTCACCAGAAGCCACCGCTGCTCTCCGTCGTATAGCGCCAGCGGCTCGGCGCCTGCCCGTACTACGGACCGCAACCCTCATCGATGCTGTGGCTGAATTTGATCGCGACCCGGTTCTCGCGGAACTGGCTACGTGGGCGTCGACGGTTGTCAAGCTCCCGCGGGTGACCGACATCAAGCGGCTCGAGAAGGAAATTCAGGAGTTTCGTTCCGAGTTCCTGCTCTTCGTCGGCGCCGTACGCGAAGTACGACTGCGAGTCCTCGGCGAGGGGGCGTTCACGACGAGCCACGTCTCGAGGGACCTCGGAGCCGGGAACTTCAAGATCGAGCGACCCGACGGCTCGGGCGACGAATGGCTGGTCGAGGGTCGGATGCATTCCCCGTCGGCTGAGGCCCGCAAGCAGGTCGGGGAGGCCGTCTCCCGACAGCAGGTGAAGGTGACCGTCGCGCTGCCGCGAAGCCTCGGCAATCGGACGGTCGGTCAGTTCTGGTCGTACTTCCCGCTGCAGGACCAAACGACTGCCTCCGGTCTCTTCAACGCGCCCTGGAGCGTCAACGACGACCGGACGACCATGCTGTCGAACGGCTACAACCAGGAGATTCTCAGGACGCTGTCGGAGATCTTCGTAGACCTGCTGCCGCGGCTGTCCACGCCAGAGGACCCGGCAGGACATCTGGACTACATGCCGGCTCGTGGCCGCGAGCTCCGGGGCTTCGGCGACGAGCACCTCACCCACAACATCCCTCGCCTGGCAGCGGAACGGACCTTGGTGCCCGACGCCAACGGAACACTGACGCATCCGCGTGACCTGCGCCCCCTCGACTTCGAGATGACCGTGCGCGAGGACGTACACCGGGCCTGGTGCCAGTCGCCGAACACCGGATCGGACGTCCCTCACTTTCGCTGCTACGCCACGCCGACCCGCATCGCCCGTCTGCGCGATCTCGTCACCCTGGCCAACCTGGACGAGAAATTCGACGCCGGTGACCGTGACCTGCGGAAGGCGCTCGAGACGGCGCCCAAACGCGGACTTCTCAGCTGGCTGAGGGAATGGGCCCAGGGCAGCGACCCGGTGTCCGCGGCCAATGCGTTCAGGGTCGCGTTCGACCTGCACGGCAAGTTCGAGGCTGACAAGGCTCGTGTCATTCCCACCTCTGACGGCCTGCGCTCGCTCGCTGACAAGGACGTTGTCTTCCTGGCCAATGAAGATGACCTCGAGGTCGAGGGGGCCGTCTTCGTCGATCCCGGGTTCCTTGCGCAGGCCGGCGTGC
Source organism: Modestobacter sp. NPDC049651 (assembly GCF_040659695.1). Lineage (NCBI taxonomy): Bacteria > Bacillati > Actinomycetota > Actinomycetes > Geodermatophilales > Geodermatophilaceae > Modestobacter > Modestobacter sp. NPDC049651. The sequence continues at coordinate 630,733 of NZ_JBFAOG010000001.1, read as the reverse complement.
GTGCTCAGTTGACTCGTGCAGGCTTCCGCGGGCTCGATGCCCAAGCGATCCTCAACGCGAGGCTCGCCCGACTATCGGACGAGGACGACGACGAGGCGCTCACGAAGCTGTGGGACGCGACACTGGATCTCCCGACCCGTGCGGCTGTCGAGACCCTGCGGGCGCAGGCCGCGAAGGTGCGCGTGCCGACCAGGAACGGCGGCTGGGCGGCACCTTCTCTTGTTTTCGACGTGGAAGGGCTCGTCGGGTCTCAGTTCGACGCACGGATGCTCGACCGCAGCCGTTGCCAGCCCGACGTCGCCAACGAACTGGGGGTCGTGCGCGAGCCCCAGAGCGACTACCGACTCGACGACGAACCGGCGTTCGAGCAGTACCGCGCCTGGGTGCTCGACACGCTGAATCGTCAACTGGGGCCGGGGGAGCGGGCCTTAGAGAACATCGAGTTCTCGCGGACATCGGGCCCGGGCCCGTTCTCGATGTTGCTCATGCTGGAGCAGGCTGGAGCCGCCGAGGCCCTGCGCGAGACCTGGACTCTCGGCCTCCTCGCGCTCCGTGATCACCAGTGGATCGGCGAGGATCTCGCGACCAATCGCGACCACGAGGTCCCCTCGCCCGTCCAATGGGCCATCGATCGCGCGGGTCTTGTCCCGACCTCGCGAGGGCGTAAGCCACCAGCAGACGCCGTGGCGCCCTCGATGGTGCGCTACGACGGCCTGCTCCCGCTGTTCAAGGGGTCTTTGGCTCTGGCGGAGCGGCTCGATCTGCCGCGTGACCTCGACGCCGTGCCCGCGCACGTATTCGAGCAAGCAATCGAGGCGGACCTGTTTCCGCCTACCCTTTCCGATGCGGTTCTGGTCGAGTTCGCACTCGCTGCGGCGGAGGTCGCGTTCGCCGGCCGCAAGCCGCCGCGGATCCCGGCCCGCATTAGAAGGACCGTGGAGTCCAGGCCGCCCAACACGGTCTTCGTGGCTGTGTCCGAGGAGCAGGCTGCCTACCTGACGTCGAAGGATCGTCCGCATCTCCAGGCTTCCGAGGAGGACGCCGACCGGCTCGTCGCCCAGGTCGGTTGTCGTCGCTTCGAAGACAGCTTTGCGTTCTCCATGCAGATCGAGGGTCAGCTCGCCCCGGAACCCCTGCTCGACGTGTTCACCGGCCTGCGCAACACCCGCTACGAGGACCGGCTGTTCAACAGCACACTGTCCCGCGCCAGTCGCATAGCGAAGCGGGTGACGACCGAGGAGGGCGTCGAGGACCAATCCCTGCATTGGTTTCTGGACGGCGTCGAGCTCGTGGTCGACCGGCGGATGGACGATAGGCGACTGCTGGAGATTGCGTCGCAGGCATTCGACCTGGGCCTCAACCAGGCCGATATCTCCAGTGTCCTCCAGGCGGGCCTGGACAGGCACCATGCAGAACTGCGCGAGGAAGCGAAGGCTGCGCCGACCGATGCGGACCGCCTGGACGTCTACTTCGGGCCTGACGACCTCCGCGATGCGCTGCCCAAGGGCCTGTGGCAGGCGCTCGAGATGCAAGGTCTCGTCGACGACAGGACCTCGGTATCGGAGCTTTTCCTGACCGTCTACGGATCCGACGCCGTCAAGCAGCTCGCGGACCAGTTCCGACAGGAGGGCTTCTCCGACGTCCCGACACAGTGGGCGGGTAGCGCCACGACGATCTCCTGGCTCCGGAAGATGGGTTTCGGCGGCGAGTTTGCCGGACGACGCAACGAGCGGCAGGAGGACGAGTTTGTCGTGCCGGGAGCAGTGCGGCTAAACCCGCTTCACAGGTTCCAGGAGGACATCCGCCGACAGCTGGGCGAGGTCCTCACGAGCCTGGACGCAACCGGTAGGCGGGGCAAGGCGATGGTGGAGTTGCCCACTGGCGCCGGTAAGACGCGTGTGGCCTGCGAGACGGTCTTGCGCCTCTTCATCAGCGGCGAGCTCAGGGGGCCGGTCCTCTGGATCGCTCAGTCACAGGAACTGTGCGAGCAGGCCGTGCAGACCTGGAGTTATATCTGGCGCGGACTCGGTGATGAGCGTCCGCTGACCGTCGGCCGGCTCTGGGACTCGAGGGTGGTCCACGAGCCGGACACCGAATTCAGTGTCATCGTCGCCACGGACGCACAGTTGCTCCAGGTCCTCGGGAACCCTGAGTACGCGTGGCTCCAAAGTCCCGCCGCTGTGATCGTGGACGAGGGGCACCGCGCGGGAGAGTCGCGGATGTACACGCGGCTGTTCGAGTGGCTCGGGGTCGCCGGTCGCCAGTGGGAGCGCCCGTTGGTGGGTCTTTCGGCCACGCCGTTCAAGAGCGGCTCGAGCGGGACCAAATCGCTCGTCGCTCGCTTCGGCAACAAGAAGCTGAGTGCCTTCGACGGCAACCCTTACCCACAGCTGGCCAGCCTGGGAATCCTGGCCCGCGTCGAGCATCAGGTGCTCGACGGTGTGCAGGTGACGCTCGAACCGGATGAACTTCGTGAGGCCCGGAGCCAGCGTCGCGTCAGCTCCACGGTGCTCGACCGGATCGGGCAGGACCAGCAGCGTATGGCCGTCCTGGTGGATCACATCATGAGCCAAGACGAGTCCTGGCCCATTTTAGTCTTCACACCCAGCGTGCTCTCGGCTCAGGTGCTGGCAGCGACATTGCGCTATCGGGGGCGGGCGGCAGCGGCCGTCAGCGGGCAGACCGGTCGCCAGGAGCGGCGCGACCACATCGAGAACTTCAAGCAGGGAAAGGTGCGGGTTCTGACCAACTGCGACCTGCTCATCCAGGGCTTCGATGCACCCGGTGTACGGGCTTTGTACATCGCGCGTCCCACATTCAGTCCCAGCGCATACATCCAGATGGCCGGCCGTGGCCTTCGAGGCCCTGAGAACGGCGGCAAGCCCAAGTGCCTCATCGTCGACATGGCAGACAAGTTCGGTGAGGTCGATGACTTGCTCGGATATCGCGAGTACGAGCACGAGTGGCATGAGGGCGGCGAGTGATCCTCGTCCCGGACCTGGCCACGATCGAGAAGACGGCTACCAGTGATGCTGAACGGCGCCTGGCCCGGCTACTTCGGGACCTGGAGGGTGACAACGACGCCGTCGCCTTCCACTCGGTGAAACTTCGTTCCCACGAGTACAAGCAGCAAGCGGAAGCCGACTTCGTCCTCCTGTGGCGGGGTGTGGTCATCGTCGTCGAGGTCAAGGGCGGCGGTGTCCGCAAGCACGAGGGTGTCTGGTATTCGGTGGACAGGCGGGGCGACTGGCACCGGTTACGGAGCTCCCCGATGGACCAGGCCCGCACTGCCGCCTTCGCGTTGCGGGACATCCTCAAGGAGGAGGGGGTCGGGTGGTTCCCGCACGAAGCAGTCGTTGTGACGCCGGACATCGAACGGCCGCAGAACTCGGTCGAGTGGTCCTCCACGCACTGGTGGGCCAAGGACGAGATGACGGTCGCGGGCGTCCGCGCATGCCTCGATGCCGTCGCGGAGGCAGCTCGGAAGCCGTCGCACTCGACCCGGGCCGCAAGGATCTCCGAACTCCGCGTGCGGCTCTTCGGCGAATTCACTCGCCTGCCGGTGCTCGACGCGCAGCGCGGCGCCGTCCTCGAGGAGCAAAGCCGTGCAACCGAGGGGCAGTGCAAGGTCTTGGCAGCCCTCGCCCGTAGTCCACGGCTGCTCGTGCAAGGGGGTGCGGGCACCGGAAAGTCATTGGTCCTCGCGGAGGCCGCGAAGCAGGAGGCGGATCAGGGTCGCCGGGTACTCGTGACCTTCCGCTCACCCCACTTGAGTCAGTTCTTCGAGACGCACCTGAGTGACCGACGCGTCGACGTCGTCCCGTTCGAGGCGCTTCCGAGCGACAGGCGATGGGACGTGGTCCTGGTGGACGAGGCGCAAGATCTCATGAACGCGCCGGACATGGACCGCCTTGACACGGTGCTGGAGGGTGGTCGCGCCGGTGGCCGCTGGCGAATGTTCCTCGATCACAACAACCAGGCCCATGTGGACGGCACGTTCGACCGTGACGTCCACGCACTCGTGGGCGCAGAGGCCGTTCCTGTCGACCTCGACACGAACGTGCGGAACACGCGCGCCATGGTGCACGTGGTGCAGACCTACCTAGGGGCCGACGTCGGCGACCCGGGCATCGTCCACGGAGAGCGAGTCGTCTGGCACGAAGTGCCCGGCGACAAGAACTTCACGGATGCCGAGGCCCTGGCCGAGCAACTCGTCAGCGACGGTGCTCGCCGCGGCAACGTGCTGATCATCCGGGTGGCGTCTGATGAGCCACCTACCCGTAGCCCGCGCGGCTTCGCCACAACTTCCCCCCGCTTTGTGAAAGGCCTAGAAGCCGACCACGTGGTGGTCTGCGACCTCCCGGGCGAGTTCGACGACATCGGCACGGCCGGCTTCTACGTGGCGGTGACGCGCGCCCGCGTCTCACTTCACCTCGTCTGCTCGCCAGCGGACAAGGAGCGACTCAAGCGCCTGCTGAAGGGACTCAAGTGACGCTCACCCCGGCTCAGCACGAAGTCCTCGAGCACCTGCGAGCCAGCTGGATCGGCCCGGACGGTGGCCCGACGGAGTGCCTTACGAACCTGCCCAACAGGCAGTACGCGGTGGGCATGCTCTTCCCGGCTGATGCGACGGCCGGGGCAGACGCCACCGCTGGTGGCGCAGACCCCGACGTGCTGGCCGATGTCCTCCCGGGCGAGCTGGAGGAGGCAGACGCAGGCGTGCCGCTGGCGGAGGATTGGAGGCCCTCGTCGGTTGCCGTCTCTTTCCTGACCGATGCGGACTCGGTCCAGGTCAGTTTCTCCGGCGGCACCTACGCCTTGCTCGACGACGACGGGCCTCGGCGGTGGCAGCGGCGGCCCTTCGCCTCTGAAAGCCTGACGGTGTCGCGTGCAGCACCCAAGCGCGACGTCATGGCGGGTGACGTGCCCGTGGAAGTAGGTTCCCGCTGGCGGAACTTCGCCGGCGGCAGATATCTGGTGACCGTGCACGCTCGTGTACTGGCGAAGTCGACAGGCGACGATCGCCTCGACATCCCTTCGATGTTGTTCCAGGTGGCCCTTGCGGTCAGGCCAGCAGATGGCGGACGGATCCACGAGTACGACACTCTGCGAGGTCTGGATATGGACGCCGAGGCGCGTGAGATCCGCCTCCGGTACCGGGCGCGCAAGGTGTTCGCCGTCGGACATGGCATGGCGGCCGACTGGCTGGTGCAGGACGGCGTCTGTTCCGGCGTCTCATTGGATCCCGTGCCCTCCTTCATCGTCCCGGCGGTCGAGACCACCGGATTCCGGGCCGGCACTGCGGAGGCGCAAGCACTGGAACTGGCGCACCTGGCGATGATCGATTACCGGCCGGAACAGGTACTGCCGAGCCTGGAAGCCTTCGTTGGGGCCTTCGAGATCTGGGTGCGGGAACAGGAGGGCCGTGTCGCGGGCTTCGAGCGATCGGCTGCCACTGCACACGCGATCGTCGAGCGTTGTCGCACGTCTGCTGGGCGCATGCGCGCGGGCGTCGACCTCCTGCGTGAAGAGCCGGAAGTCCGTACAGCCTTCGCACTCGGCATGACTGCCATGCGGCTGCAAATGCGCCAGGCCCCCGTCGCACGCGGAGATCGGCAGAAGCCGGTGACGGAGCCACAATGGCGCCCCTTCCAACTCGGTTTCCTGCTCGTCGCGCTGGCCTCGACGCTCGACGAGCGACACGGCGATCGGGAGCTCGTCGACCTCATCTGGTTCCCGACGGGTGGCGGAAAGACAGAGGCCTACCTCGCCTTGGCCGCGGTCGAAATCTTCCGGCGACGCCTGGCGGACGGCGCCAAAGGCGGCGGTACAGCTGTACTGACGAGGTACACTCTTCGGCTCCTCACTGCGCAGCAGTTCCAGCGAGCCTCCTCGCTCGTGTGTGCCATGGAGTTGATGCGACGGCAGGGCCAGCACGGCGACGACCGTGTTCGAGGCATGAGCCCCTTCTCCATCGGGTTGTGGGTCGGTAACGACGTCACCCCCGGAACTAGGAGCGCGGCCAAAGGCGCGCTCGACCGACTGCGCAAGGCGGCACATCCGGAGCAGGCGAACCAGTTCCAGGTCGAGGCGTGCCCGTGGTGCGGAACCGCGCAAGTGCCGCGACAGAAGTCCCTCGACCCGCGGGCGTACGGGTTCCGACTCGACGGAAAGGACCTGGTGATCCACTGCACCAACGTGCACTGCGAGTTCCACGAGGAGCTGCCGGTCCAGGTCGTCGACGAGGTGCTCTACGAGCAGCCGCCCACCATCCTCCTCGCGACCGTTGACAAGTTCGCGCGTCTGCAGTTCAAACCCGAAGCGGGCCGGCTGCTGGGCATCGGCACGACCTTCAGGCAGCCGTCGCTCGTCATCCAGGACGAGCTCCATCTTCTGTCGGGGCCACTCGGCACGACCGTCGCCGTCTTCGACGCGGTCATACAGGTTCTGCTCGGGCGATCCGGTGGTCGCCCCAAGATCGTCGCCTCCACCGCCACCATCCGCGCAGCCGCCGAACAAGTGCGCGGGCTGTACGGACGACAGGTCGCGCTCTATCCGCCTGCCGGGTTGGACGAGGACCGTACGTTCTTCTCCCGACCGGTAGAGAGTGGCGAGGGACGCCTCTACGTGGGTCTGATGCCGCAGTCGGTCTCACAGGCCTCCGCCGTCGTGGCAGCAGCTACGCCCTTGCTCGAGGTTCCCCAGGTCCTGAAGGTGGCATCGCCGGAAACGCCGCGCGACGCCTATTGGACTGCGGTGATGTACCACAACAGTCTGCGTGAGCTCGGCCGCACGGGGACGCTGGTCGTGGACGACGTGAACGGGAGGCTCGAGCCTCGTTCCGAACGCCTCTCACTGGACCTCCGCCGTGTCCGAGCTGACCGTGTTCTCGAGCTGACCAGTCGTCGCGGACCTGAGGAGCTGCCCAACGACCTGCGGGAACTCGGCCGCAGTGTGGACGAGACGGATCAGGCGGTCGACGTCGTGCTGTCGTCGAACATGCTGTCGGTCGGCATCGACGTGCCTCGACTGGCGTTAATGCTCATGGTGGGTCAGCCCAAGACGACAGCCGAGTACATCCAAGCGACGAGCCGTGTCGGTCGGGGCGACACACGCGGTGTGGTCGCAACGCTCTTCAGGTCCAACCGTGCCCGCGACAGGTCGCACTTCGAGACCTTCCGCGGTTATCACGACGCCCTGTACCGCGGTGTGGAGCCGACCAGCGTCACCCCCTGGTCGCTGGCATCCCGCGACCGCTCACTGGCAGGAGCCGTGGTGGCGCTCCTTCGGCAGTCTCTGAACGAGCTGGCGCCGAATGCCGCAGCCGTTCGGTTCGACCTCGAGGATGATCACCTCAAGAGAACCGTGGCGAAGTTGGTGGACGGCCTGTTGCGACAGGTCGGCGCCTCGGATCCGGACGAGTACGACGAGACCGGAGAGCATGTTTGGCGGCTGATGCGGGACTGGGATCGCCGCGCGGCACAAGCGCGAGAAGCCGAGGTCGGACTGGTCTACGACCGCCGTCCGGGCGACGACCTGGGTCTGCTGAAAAGGTTCGGCCAGTCGGGAGAGGGCTGGCTGGTGGCGGACTCCATGCGGTCCGTGGACCCGAACGTCGCCGTCGAGGTGCAGGAACCGTTCGAGGAGAGGCCCAGTGGAACCGATCAAGCATGACCTGCGCCTGTCCGAGGTGATCTCGCCCTTCGGCGTCGGCGCCATCGTCGATGTGCGTGGCGAGTCCCTGATGGCACCGGACACGTCCTGGTGGCACCGGCAGCATGCGCCGGAGATTCATTGCGAGCGGCTGTCCCTGCGCCTGGGTGGCGGCGAACTGCGTCAGCCACCCGCTCATGCGGGACGGTCGGGCAAGGACACGAGAGGGCTGACCTACTGGCGCTTTCCGGCCTGGCGCTTCTGCGAGCGCTGCAACAAGTTGTCGCAATTGACGGGGAAGAGCAAGGGACGCTGGAGCAACACCTGCGGCTGCGGCGGGGCGCTCGTGCCCATGCGTTACGTGGCCGTCTGTACCAAGGGCAGCCACATCCAGGACATCCCGTGGTTCATGTGGGCGCACCGGGGGGCGGACCACGGCGTCACCGACACTGTTCGGCACTGCCGGGCCTTCAAGGAGTTGAGCTTCGTTCGCTCCTCGAAGCAGGGTGAGGGCCTCGCGGCACTCCGTGTCTCCTGCACTGCCTGCAAGCGCTCCCGCCCGCTGTCCGAACTCGTGCTGAAGGACGCGCTGTCGCGGGACGGCATCCGCTGCACCGGTACGCAGCCTTGGGAAGACGCAGGTCAAGCAGCGCCGTGCGACCACAAGCTGGCGGCGGCGCAACGTGGTGCGACCAGCAATTACATCGCCGAGCGCCTGTCTGCTTTGGACATCCCCGAGGAGCGACCAGCATCGCTGGAACTGCTCGACAAGATCAAGGCGCACGTGTACTTCGAGAAGGTCGTCGCTGACAACGGGGGCCCGCAATCCGAGATGGTCGCGAGTTGGATCGCCGACGAGCTCGCCACGTCCAAGGAGGTCGTCCTCGACCTCGCCGCCGGGGGGGAGCAGGAGGCGACGGACACCCCTCTCCTCGATCTCAAGGACGGGGAGTGGGCGGCCTTCCTGAAGAAGCTGGACGCTGGCCGGGACCGAAGCGGCGGCGACTTCGTGGTTGACGGCATCCCCGTTGAAGCCCGTCAGGGGTGGCCGGTCGCTCTCACCGACAGCCTGGTGTCGGTCGGTCAGGTCCGACGCGTACGCGAGGTGCGGGCCCTGCGCCGATTTCAAAGATGGAACACGGACGCCGACTTCATCGGCCCCGACCTGGGGGTGGATCGACGGCGCAGGCCTGTCTACCCGGCTATCGAGATGTTCGGAGAGGGCATCTTTCTTCGCTTCAATGAAGAGCTCCTGCGGGGGTGGGAGCAGCAGGACGCTGTGGTAGCCCGCGCGGACATCCTCCGTCGGCGCCGCGAGGGGTTGCCCTGGGCGGAGCGGCTGGATGTCCCTGAGCCGCGCTACGTCGCATTGCACACAATCGCGCACCTGCTCATCCGACGGCTGGCCTTCGCCAGCGGATATTCGTCGGCATCGCTGCAGGAGCGGATCTACGCACAGACGGACCGTGCGGATCGCACGGCGGGCATCCTGATCTATACCGCCGCCAGCGACGCTCAAGGCACGCTTGGGGGGCTCGTAAGGCTCGGCGCGCCCGCTGCGCTCATCCCCTTGCTTGCGGCCGCCCTCGTCGATGCAGACGTGTGTTCCAACGACCCTGTCTGCATCGAGAGTGACCGACAGGGGAGTGGACAGCTCAACCTTTCCGCCTGCCACGGCTGCACCCTCATCAGCGAAACTTCTTGCGAGACGTCGAACCGCCTGCTCGATCGCCAGCTCGTCCTTGGCGGCCGGCATGTGAAAGGCCTGCTGGAGGGCCTCCTAGATGAGCTCCGCGACGCTCAGTGACGAGGCGCCAGGTCTCACCGCTTGACTGGAGGTTGCTGATGCACGTCTGGCGCGTCGGCTGGCTCGCCCGATGTCAGTGATCACGATCGAGCTCGTCTCGCTGTGATCCACTGCCGGCCGTCGCTCGCGGTCGACACCGCGGTGCACTCACTGGCCCGCGGCGTCCGCTGAGCGTGCTGCTCGTGCGCTGGAAGGGCGAGCGGGTGCTAGGGGCTGCGTTCGGCGAGTGCCCGGAGCCTGACGGTCCTAACGACGCGCCGTTCATCGTGCGTGGCCTCGGCCAGGTGCCCGAGGCGATGCTGGGCTGGCCGCCGCACTCGGCCGACACCGTTCGCCACACGATGCTGCCGCACCTGGTCGAGGTGCTCGGCCGCGCATGTGAGGGGACCGTCGGCAAGCCGGCGCAGCTGTACGGGAGGCGCTGAGGTTTCCCGTCGGCGGACGGCGATCGCGGTCGGTTGTGCTCGTCACCGCGACGCCGTGGTTCCCTCGCCCTCGCGTCGTGCCGATACGAGTAGGGATGCCTCGCCGAGACAGGAAGTCCTGACGTGCCCAGGTCCACCGCGCCTCGGCGCCGTTCCGGACCCGCCATGGGCCCGGGAGCCCGGAAGGGCTTTCCGGCGAGGAAGCGGAAGTCGGCCAAGGCCCGTCGGAAGGCGAGGTCCCGACGCGGCCGACGGGCGGTCCTGCTCGTCGTCCTGGTGGCGGCCGTGGTGGTCGGGTGGCAGGCAACGGGGCGGGACCTGTCCGCGCTGCCGTTCCTCGATTCGATCGCCGGCGGCCCCGCCAGCCCCAGCTGGCCGTTGACCGGCGTCCCGGCCGGGGCGGGCGCGGACCGTCCGGCGCTCGCCGTGAAAATCGAGAACTCAATCGACGCCCGCCCGCAGACCGGGCTGAACGCCGCCGACATGGTGTGGGAGCAGGTCGTCGAGGGCGGCATCACCCGGTTCGTCGCCGTCTACCACTCCAACCTTCCGCCTGAGATCGGCCCGGTGCGCTCCATCCGGCCGATGGACCCGGCGATCGCCGCGCCGCTGCACGGACTGCTCGCCTTCTCCGGTGGCGTCCCGACCTACGTCGACGCCGCCGGGAACGCCGGCCTCCAGGTGCTCACCCAGAGCTCCGGCACCGACGGCTTCCACCGCACGTCGACTCGCCGCGCGCCGCACAACGTCTACGCGACGCCGGAGACCCTCGTCGGCCAGGCGGACGACGCGCACCGAGCTGCGCCCGCCGCCCAGTTCGCGTACCCGCGGGCCGGCCATCAGCCCACCGCCGTCGCCGGAGGACAGCCGACCGGCACCCTGGCGCTCACGATGTCCGGCGTCGGGCACCCGCACTGGACCTGGAACGCTAAGGTCGGGCGCTGGCTGCGCGCCGAAGGCAGCACGCCCGCCGTCGAGGCCAGCGGCAGCCAGCTCACCGCCGCCAACGTCGTCGTCCTGCGCGTCGACGTCGTCACCACCCAGGCGCGCGACCCGGCCGGCAACCCGGTCCCGGAGACCGTTCTAAAGGGTGGCGGTGATGCGCTCGTCGCCTCCGGCGGCCACACGGTCGCGGCCACCTGGTCCAAGGACGACGTCGATGACCCGGTGACCCTGACCGGCGCGGACGGCGATGAGGTGACGCTGGCACCCGGCAACACCTGGGTCGAGCTGGTGCCCAACCGCACCGGCGCCGTCGACACGGGCTCCTGACACGCGCGGCGGCCGTTCCTGTCGGCGCCCCGTGACAGGGTGCGAAGGCTCGATCGGCGCATCATCACGGGGGATCAGCATGTCGTGTTCACTGCTGGCTGCGGGGCGCTGAGGTGCACCGCAGCGACGGGCGGCTCGTGCTCAGCCCCACCGACCTGACCCGCCACCAGGAGTGCCACCACCTCACGGCGCTCAACCTGGCCGTCGCCGACGGCACGCTCGCCCCATCACAGGGCAGCGACGGGACCTCGCTGGTAGCCGACCTCGGCACCGCCCACGAGCTCGCCTACCTGGAGTCGCTGGAGGCACAGGGCCTGACCGTCGTCCGGCTGCAGGGGCAGCGCAGCGAGGCGGCCACCGTCGAGGCGATGCGCGCCGGCGTCGACGTCGTCCACCAGGCGACGCTGTCCGACGGCACGTGGAGCGGCCAGGCCGACTTCCTGCTCAGGACGGCGACGCCGTCCGACCTCGGCGACTGGTCCTACGAGGTCGCCGACGCCAAGCTCGCCCGCCGCATCAAGGTGCCCGCGCTGCTGCAGATGGCCACCTACGCCGACCGGCTCGCCACCCTGCAGGGCGTTGCGCCCGACCGGATCTCCGTCATCACCGGCGACGGCGTCGCCCGCCCGTGGCGGCTGGTCGACGTCGCCGCCTACGCCCGCCGCGCGCGCACCCGGCTGGAGTCGTTCGTCGCCGCGGTCCCGCCCACCGGCCCGGTGCCCGTCGCCTACTGCGACACCTGTACCTGGCAGGCCCGCTGCGCCGACGAGCTGCGCACCGGCGACGACCTCAGCCTGGTCGCCGGCATGCGCCGCGACCACCGCGCCGCCCTCATCGCCGTCGGCGTCGCCACCCTCGCGCAGCTCGCCGACGCCGACCCCGAGACGCTCAAGGCCTCGGGCATCGGCACGGCCACCCGCGAGCGGCTGCGCGACCAGGCCCGCGAGCAGCTGCGCGGCCGCGCCGCCGGAGCACCCACCCGCACGCTGCTCGAACCCGCCGCCGCGCAGGGCCTGCTCCGGCTGCCCGAGCCCAGCCCCGGCGACCTGTACCTTGACTTCGAGGGCGATCCGCTGTCCGGCGACGGCGCGGGGCTGGAGTACCTGGCCGGCCTCGGCGACCGCACCGGCGCCTTCACCGCGCTGTGGGCGCACGACGCCGTCCAGGAACGGCAGATGGTCGCCGACCTGCTCGACCGGATCGTCGACGCCTGGCGCGCCGACCCCGGCATGCACGTCTACCACTACGCCGCCTACGAGGTCAGCGCACTCAAGCGGCTCACCGGCCGGTACGGCGTCCGCGAGGCCGAGCTCGACCAGCTGCTGCGCGCCCAGCGGTTCGTCGACCTCTATCCCGTCGTCCGCCAGGGCATGCGGATCAGCAAGGAGTCGTACTCGATCAAGAAGGTCGAGGCCTTCTACGGGCGCGAGCACACCGGCGATGTCGCCGACGCCATGAGCAGCGTCGTCGAGTATGAGCAGTGGCTCGCCGACCGCGATCCCGCCCGCCTGCAGGCCATCGAGGACTACAACAAGGACGACGTCGACTCCACCCGCGAGCTGCACGACTGGCTGGAGACCGAGCGGGCCGAGCTGGAGGCGCTGCACGGTCCGCAGCCGCGCCCGGCCGCACCCGAGGTGTCCGCGCCGGCCCCCCGCTCGGACGCCGAGGTCGCCGAGCTCGCGCTGGTCGAGCGGCTCACCGGCGCCGGCAACGAGCTGCTCGGCGACCTGGTGCAGTGGCACCGCCGCGAGGCCCGCCCCGGCTGGTGGGAGTTCTTCAGCCGCGGCGACCTGGAGGACGAGCAGCTCGTCGAGGACCGCACCGCGGTCGGCGGGCTGTCCGCGGCGGTCGAGATCGGCACCGACAAGCGCAGCAAGCTCTACGAGTTCACCTTCCCGCCGCAGGACGCCAAGCTCTCGGTCGGCAAGCCGGCGTTCGACGTCGACACCCAGATCCGGATCGGCACCGTGCAGGAGATCGACGCCGTCGCCGGGCGGCTGGTCGTCAAGAGCACCAAGGTGCCCGCGCCCAGCCGCGGCCTCGGCCCGGAGGGCCCGCTCGACGACAAGGCGCTGCGCGCGGCGATCGCGGCGACCGCGGACGACGTCCTCGCCGGCCGGCCGTGCCTGCCGCAGGCGCTGCTCGACCGGGTCGTGCCCGACGGCACCCGCCGGCTGCCGGGGGAGGAGGCCGGAGACGCCGTCGTCCGGCTCGGGCGCACGCTGCACGGCGAGGTGCTCGCGGTGCAGGGGCCGCCGGGCAGCGGCAAGACGCGGGCGGCGTCCCGGCTGATCCGCGAGCTGCTCGACGCCGGCAAGAAGGTCGGCGTCACCGCGACCTCGCACGCCGTCATCGGCAACGTGCTGCGCTCGGTGGGCCGGCCGGCGCTGCAGAAGTGCGAGGAGAGCCAGGCCTGCGGCGCGCCGGGGGTCGAGTGGTCGAAGGACGCCGCCGACGTGGAGCAGCGGCTGCTCGATGGGGACGTCGCGCTGGTCGGCGGGACGTCGTGGTTCTGGTGCCGCGAGGGCCTGGCCGAGGCGGTCGACGTCCTGGTGATCGACGAGGCCGGGCAGTTCTCGCTGGCGAACGCGGTCGCGGTGGCGCGGGCCGCGAAGTCGCTGGTGCTGCTCGGCGATCCGCAGCAGCTGGCGCAGCCGACGCAGGCGGTGCACCCGGGGGAGTCGGGGCTCTCGGCGCTGGAGCACCTGCTCGAGGGGCACCCGACCGTGCCCGAGGACCGCGGCGTCTTCCTCGACCGCACCTACCGGATGCACCCGGCGCTGACCGCGTTCGTCTCCGACCTCGCCTACGAGGGCCGGCTGGAGTCGGCGCCCGGGCGGGAGCGGATCGCTCTCGACGGCTGGGCCAGCGGGCTGGCCGTACGGTTCGTCGAGCACACCCGGCCGGCGGCGGCCGCTTCTCCTGATGAGGCTCGCGCTGTTGCTGACCTGTGGCGCTCGCTGCAGGGCGTCGGGTGGACCGACGCCGAGGGGGAGCGGCACGTCATCGGGATCGACGACGTGCTGGTGGTCGCCCCGTACAACAACCAGGTCGCGCTGATCCGCGGGCTGCTGCCCGACGGCGCGCGGGTCGGCACCGTGGACAAGTTCCAGGGGCAGGAGGCGCCGGTCGTCCTGTACTCGATGACGTCGACCAGCGCCGAAGACGCGCCCCGTGGGGTCTCGTTCCTCTACGACCTGCACCGGCTGAACGTGGCGGTGTCGCGGGCGAAGGCGCTGGCGGTCGTGGTGATGAACGAAGAGCTGCTCGACGCCCCGGTACGGACGCCGGAGCAGCTGCGCCAGGTCAACGCGCTGTGTCGACTTGTCGAGATGGCGACCGTCGCCGGCTGACGTTGGAATCCAGGAGCGCCGCCACCCATCTTGTTGCCGGGGACAGCGAGAGCAGCGTGATCGAATGAGCGCTTGCAACCATTGAGTCACGGGGAGCCGCGGATGTGCGACATCACCATCGCCGGCCAAGAGGTCACGAACCCATTCGAGAGACTGGTGACCTACGCGCTGCGCTATGCCGCGACGCTGCGTCGTTACGACCTCGGCGGATCGGGCGACCCCTCGACCCTGTCGGCGGAGGATGTTGCGCGTACCAGGGTGATCGCTTCGCGGATCAGCCACCGCGAACGCGACTGGTTCGTCGCGCGCGGCCGGTCGGCACCGTGGGCCGATGTGCCGCTCGCCGCGGACCTCGGTGACGCCGACCCGGCGCTCGAGGGTGATCTGTATGACCGGCTCGGAGCCCTCTATGAGCACTTCCGGGTCGACGCTCCGCGCAACGTCAGCATGGCCAAGATCAGCAAGGTCTTGCATCTCAAGCGGCGCGCTCTGGTGCCTGTGCTGGACAGCCACCTCGAGCAGACCTACCGCATCCCGGCCCGCCGTGCGGCGGTCCGCTATCCCGCACGCGGATACAAGCGCATGTACTGGGCTGCGATCCGCGATGACCTCCTCGCCAATCGCGACGGCATCACTGTGCTGAAGGCTCGAGCAGCTCAGGATGAGCGTGAGCAGGTCCGGCTGCTGGCCGAACTCAGCGACCTGCGGGTGCTGGACATCCTCACCTGGTGACGACCGGGCTGCCGTAACTGGCAGGCGGGCCTGCCGGAGCTTGGGGCAGTCGCGCACGAGCGTGGATGGCGGTCTCGCCGATGAATCAGCCGTACCAGAGGTTGCAATGCGTCACCGTTTCGGCGTGGGTGATGCATGCGCGTCGGCGCCGCATGACACGGTGCCTGTGTTCGATCTGCGCACGCCCTTGGCGCTCATCTGAGCGCCTTACAGCCCCGATCAGGACCAAGGACGGACCTTGACCAACGAGATTCAGCTGATCAGTGACGGCGACGGCCTAGCGGTCATCGGGGAGTCCGGGGCGGTCGACCGCTTCCTCGCTGACGAAGGTCTACCGGCGAGAAAGCTCGAGTTGTCACGGCTCCGTGGCCTTCTCGGTGCTGGGGCCGCAATCGCTCAGGCAGGGTCCGAGATTGCCGCGAACTCGAGTCGTTGGGTGAAGCTGACCCCTGACTCCGCGCATCTGGTCAAGAAGTACGGGCTCATGCCGACAAAGGACTCGGGCGTCGGCCACGCCATGATCGGGCAGCCGGGCCACATCAAGAAGTGGCTCCAGATCGACAAGGCGCCTGGTGCAGTTGCGGGCCACCCCGCGCTGCTGACCGGTGCCGCCGGCATCATGACGCAGCTCGCGATGCAGCAGGCGATGGACGAGATCACCGACTACCTGGCGAAGATCGACGCGAAGCTCGACGACGTCCTGCGCGCCCAGGAGGACGCGGTCCACGCGGACATGATCGGCGTGGGCTTCGACATCGACGAGGCCATGACGCTCCGCGAGCACGGCGGCCGGGTCAACGAGGTCACGTGGTCGAAGGTCCAGGGATCGTCTGCGACGATCGCGCGGACGCAGGCCTACGCCTTGCGACAGCTCGAGGCACTCGCGGAGAAGCTGGAGCGACAGGCGAGGATCGGCGACCTGGCCGAGACGGCCAAGGAGGCCGAGTCCAAGGCCCAAGGGTGGCTCGCTGTCCTGGCGCGGAGTTTCCAGCTGCAGGATGCGATCGCCGTGCTCGAGATCGACCGCGTGCTGGAAGTGGCTCCCGACGACTTCGACGGTCATCGCGTCGGGCTGAAGGCCGCCCGGCAGAAGCGGCTGAGCGCCATCGCGCAGGTCACCCAGCGCCTGGTGGCCCGCATGGCGGAGGCTGCGGGCAAGGCGAACTCGAAGGTGCTGCTCAACCCGATCCAGTCCCCGGCCATCGTGCAGTCGAGCGAGAAAGTTGCCCTCGCCGTCGCGGGTTTCCACCGTCCGCTCGGGATCGAGTCCGGCCACGAGTCCGTGGAAGCGCGGGCGTGGGCGGACGCGGCCACGGAGCTCAAGGGGAAGGTGTTCGAGACTGGAGCCGATGGGCTCGATGCCTCTTTGCGCATCGGAAGTGAGACCCTCGACCGGGCCAAGTCGGTGACCGGCCGTATCTCCGGCGGGATCTCTGGTGGTATCGCCGGAGGCATTGCGGGATTTCGGCGACGCGGGAACGCCGAAGAGCGCGACGCCTGACGAGCGTCGCCTGGTGTCGCAGCTGCGAGTCGTCGCGGCTCTTTGGCACCCTGAGTCGGCTCGCTGCGACCGGCGCAGCGGAGCGGAGTTGGGTGAGGTGCTCGGGTGACTGGCACGGGGCCGTCGCTGTTCGACGACGACGTCCAGGGGGCAGCCGACAGCGGCGCGAGGACAGTGGTTGATCGCTCGCCGGTGGAGCCGCCGCGCGATCGGTGGACCAGCCTGTCCGCCTGCGTCCTCGACGCCGTGTGGAGCGTGGGCGCCGACCACGACCGCGTCGTCGTCCCACTGGTGCACCGGGTCCTCATCCCCGGCGCGACGGGCGACCTGACCTCCGAGTCGGTGCCGAGCGTCGACACCCACCCGCTGCCTCGGCTGCTCACCCGCTTCCCGGACGAGCAGTCGCTCGAAGAAGCTGCACGCAACAAGCAGCGGACGTCCACGCGCAACGGCATCACCAAGGCCGAAGCCGCACTCCGCTACGCCCGCACCCTCGTCAACCACGGCGTCCTCGGCGTCGAGGACCTGCCGAGGCTGCTGGCCGACCCGGAGGCGTGGTCGCGGGTCGACCGCGCGCTCAGCCGCATCCCGGGTGAGGGCGACAACGGAGCCCGGCGCACGCACTTCTGGGGGCTCTGCGGAATCGGGGAGAACGCGACGCTGTAGACGGTTCGTGGCCGACCGATGGCCGCGGGTGACCGCACGCGTCCCGGGTCCGGTCGCGCGCCCGGCGGCTGATCGTCGACGTCCCGGGGTGACAGCCTCGCTGCCAGCAGGGGCCGCTTCCCCCGCCCCTCTGCACGACCGAGGTGATTGCCCGATGCCCTCGCCGAGACCGTGGCGCGCGCTGGCGGGCGCCGCCGCCGGAGCGCTCGTCCTGGTGGGGTGCGGTCCGGGGAACACCGAACCGGCCGCGTCGACGCGACAGCCGGCGACATCCTCGGCGCAACCCTCGTGGGACGACGCGACCTACCGCACCACCTGCGACGGGCTGGTGCAGGGCAACCTGAAGGCGACGCTCGTCGACGGCGCCGCGAGGGTGCCGGTCGACGTCAGCCAGAGCCCGTACTACCAGTACCTCGACGTGGAGCTCCAGGCCACGGCGACCGGTGACGTCGACGGGGACGGCACGCCGGACACCGTCGTGCTGCTGCAGTGCTCGCCGCAGCCGTCCAACGGGGCGGCCCAGGAGGTGCACGTCTTCCGCGCCGACGGCGCCGAACTCGGCGTCCTGCCCAGCGCGAGCGACCTTCAGGAGGCGGCGACCCTCCCGCCGGAGTACGTCCCGACCGGGCTGGCAGTCGAGCAGGAGGAGGTCGTCGCGCCGATGAAGGCCTACGGGCCCGACGACTCGCACGCGACCGGGCCGTCGGTGCCCCTCACCGTGCGCTGGAGGTGGACCGGCACGGGCTTCGACCGTGTCTCCTAGGGACGGCAAGGACGAGCCGGAGACGGGTGTGCTGCCTGCTCGTCTTGTCGGTGGTCGCTGCTCTACTCCACACCTGGCCGTCGCAGCGGCGGCCGGAGACGGGGAGGGCGCATGAGCGAGTCGGTCGGTGTGCAGGCGGGGAAGGTGTGCCCGTCGTGCGGGCGGGAGGAGTCGGTCCCGCTGCTGTGGGGGCTGCCCGGCCCGGAGGCGATGGAGCTGGCGGAGCGCGGGCTCGTCGTGCTCGGCGGCTGCATGCTCACGCCCGACGAGCCGACGCTCGCCTGCCGCGCCTGCGGCGCGCACTGGGGCTCCGACCAGGACGACGAAGCCGGCGACCTCCACGGCTGACCGCCCGCGCGGTGCGATGCTGCGCGCAACGACCGACGACCACGGGGGAGTGGTGCAGGTGACCGGAGAGCCGGAGTGACGGCGCGGCGGTTCCCGGACGACCCGACGTTCGCCTCGCGCGCCGAGCAGCTCTTCGCCGACGCGCTGCGTGACCACCTGCCCGACGACGCGGTCGTCTTCTGCGGCCAGCGGTTCAGCGACCGCCGCGAGGACCGCGAGGCCGACCTCATCGTCGCCTGGCCCGGCGTCGGCATCGCCGTCATCGAGGTCAAGGGCGGCAGCGTCTACCTGGCCGACGGTGAGTGGCGGCAGTCCGGCCGCACCCGCGACAAGGTGATCCACCCGGTCGACCAGGCGCGCATCTGCAAGTACGCCCTGCGCGACTTCCTCGACGGTCACCCCCGCTGGTCGGCCGGCAACCCGCGGCTCGGCCACCTCGTCGCGCTGCCGACCACCACGCTCCCCGACGACTTCCGCGCCCCCGACCTGCCGCGGTGGATGGTCATCGACCAGACCGAGCTGCCCTACGCGGCCACCCGCATCGAGACGGCACTGCGCAAGCTCGTCGACGTCCCCGAGCCGCCGACCGCCGCCGACGTCGAGGCGCTCGTCGACTGCCTCGCCGGCACCCTCATCCCGCAGCAGGACCTGCTCGCCGACCTCGCCGAGCGCGAGGCCGCCGCCGACCTGCTCACCCGCGACCAGGCCCGCGTGCTCGACTTCCTCGCCCTCCAGGACCGGGTCGAGATCCGCGGCGGCGCCGGTTCGGGCAAGACCTGGCTCGCCGTCGAGAAGGCCCGCCGACTGGCGAGCGAGGGCAAGCGGGTCGCGCTGATGTGCTACTCGCGCGGCCTCGCCGAGTACCTCACCCGGCGGACGCAGCAGCTCAAGCGCCGCGAGCGACCGGCGTACGTCGGCACCTTCCACAACCTCGGCATCGGCTGGGGCGTGCCCGCCGGATCGGACGACGACAGCGGCTACTGGGAGGAGCTGCTGCCCGACCGCATGGTCGCGCTGGCCGGTGCACTCCCCGAGAACGAGCGGTTCGACGCGATCGTCATCGACGAGGCGCAGGACTTCGCGGAGAGCTGGTGGGCCGCCGTCCTCGCCGCGCTGAAGAGCCCCGACGCGGGCTGCCTGTACGTCTTCGCTGACGAGGGACAGCGGGTGTTCGCCCGGCAGGGCCGCCCCACGGTCGACCTCATCCCCATCCCGCTGACGGAGAACCTGCGCAACACCAAGCAGATCGCCGGCACGTTCTCCAGCCTCGCTCCGGCGCAGATGCGCAGCCGCGGGCAGGACGGCGTCCCGGTGCGCTTCATCCAGTGCGCCACCGAGGACGCCGTCGGCGTCGCGGACGACGCGGCCGACGCGCTGCTCGACGAGGGCTGGCCGCCGCAGTCGGTGGCGCTGCTGACCACCTACAGCCGGCACCCGGTGCAGGCCGAGCGGCAGGCGCAGGGCCAGGACGCGTACTGGGCGAGCTACTGGGACGACGAGGACCTGTTCTACGGGCACGTCCTCGGCTTCAAGGGGCTGGAGCGGCCGGCGGTCGTGCTCGCGGTCAACGGGTTCCGGCTGGAGGAGCGGGCGCGGGAGATGCTGTACGTCGGCCTGTCCCGGGCGCGCGACCTGCTCGTCGTGTGCGGCGACCTCGACCTGATCGGCCGGGTCGGCGGCGAGGCCGTCGTCCGCCGGCTGACCGCAGGGTGAGCGGGCCGGCAGGGCGGTCGGGTGGCAGGGTGCCCGGCGTGGACATGAAGCTCGAGCTCGTGCCGATCCCCGTCGCCGACGTCGACGCCGCCAAGGCGTTCTACGCCGACCGGCTCGGCTTCACCGTCGACGTCGACGTGCGGCCGGCCGACGGCATCCGGGTCGTCCAGCTGACCCCACCCGGCTCGGCGTGCTCGATCGGGTTCGGCACCGGGCTGCCGGTGTACGCCGCGGAACCCGGCTCGATCCGCGGGCTGCACCTCGTCGTCGCCGACATCGACGCGGCCCGGGCCGAGCTCGTCGGCCGCGGGGTCGAGGTCGGCGAGGTCACCGACGTCGGCGGCGGTGTGCGGTACGCCGGGTTCGCCGACCCCGACGGCAACGGCTGGACCCTGCAGGAGATGTCCTGGCGCACCGGCGGAGCGTTCTGACGCCGTGAGCCTGCAGATGCGCGCGCTCGAGGTCGCCCTGCGGTTGGCCTACAAGCCGCGGATGGCCACCGCCGACCGGGCCCGCGAACGGCTCGCCGCTCCCAAGGGCAGCACCGAGCCGCCGGCCCGGCTGCGCAAGCGGCACGACGTCCGCAGCCGGCTGGTCGACGGCTTCCCGGTGCACACCGTGCTGCCCCGCGGCAGGACGCCGCAGCGGGCGGCGCTGTACCTGCACGGCGGTGCGTACGTCAGCGCCATCGCCCGGCAGCACTGGGCGCTGATCGGCGCGCTCGCCGACGCCGGCGTCCGGGTCGAGGTGCCGCACTACGGGCTCGCCCCGCAGCACACGTACCGGGACGCCCATCCGTTCCTCACCGAGGTCTACCGCCAGCTGCTGGACGAGACGGACGCGGTGACGATCGCCGGGGACTCCGCCGGTGGCGGGCTCGCCCTCGGCCTGGCCCAGACGCTGCCCGCCGCCGGGCTGCCCCAGCCCCGGCGGCTGGTGCTGCTCTCCCCGTGGCTGGACCTCACGCTCGGCCACCCCGACCTCCCCGCCGTCGAGGCCCGCGACCCGTGGCTGTCCAGCGCCGGGCTGCGGGTGGCGGCGGCGTCCTGGGCCGGCGGTGACGACCCGACCCAGCCGCGGCTCAGCCCCGGCAACGGGCCGCTCGACGGGCTCGCACCGATCGACGTCTTCGTCGGCACGCACGAGATCTGCCTGCCCGACGTCCAGTTGCTGATCGAGCGGGCCCGGGCTGCCGAGGCACTCGGGCAGGCGGAGATCTGCGTGGACGCCGTGCACGTGTACCCGCTGACCCCGACGCCGGAGGGCCGCGCTGCGGCCCGGCAGATCGTGCGGCGCATCACCGGCTGACCCCAGGGGCAGGACGGCGGGGCTACCGGCGGCGCCGGGGCCAGATGCCGGTCCGGCGCGGCTCGTCCGCCGGCTCGCCCCTGTCGGGAGCGCCCAGCACGAGCCGCGCGACCTCGGACGGCCAGCCGTCGTCCCCGGTCAGCGCGGCGAAGCTGCGGCCGACCATCCCGGCGACCTCCTCGGCCGGCAGCCCCGAGCCGAACACCACGTCGCGCAGCGCCCAGCCCTGCCCGGCCAGCTCGCTGGCCGCCACGGTCAGCGCCAGCCGTTCCACCAGTGGCGCCTCCAGCCGCTCCGCCGCCCAGCGCAGCCCCGACCGGAGCACCGCCGGGGGAGTGCCGCTCCCGAGGGTCAGGAACCAGTCGGGGTCCTCCAGCAGCAGGTGCCCCAGCAGCGCCGAGGACGAGCCGGCCGGCCACTCCCGCACCAGCGCGTCCCGCACCGCCGGCCGGCGGGTGGCCAGCCGGGCGAGCCCGGCGAGGTCGTCGGTCAGCGGCAGCACCGCGACGGGAGGATCGAGCCGCAGCGCCTCCTCGACGAGCGCGGCGGCCGCCCCGCCGACCTCGCTCAGCCGGCGGCCCCGCGCCGCCTCGGCGGCGAACGCCTCGCACAACTCGTCCCGGGTCAGGCCGGTGAAACCGGTCGGCACCTCGTCCTTGCCCGCGCCACCGAACACCGCCGACAGCGCGGCGGCGAGCTCCCGGTCGCGCAGCCGGTACCAGGCCTCCGGGTGCCGCTCCAGCGCCCCGCGCAGCGCCGCGTCGACCTGCGGGTCCGCCGACGCCGCCGCGCAGGCGACGTCCACGGCGTTCGGGGTGGCCAGCCACCAGCCGGCCTTTTCCGAGTCCAGCACCCCGGTCAGCTGCGTCGCCGTCAGCTCCGCCGGGTCCAGCCCCAGCCAGGTGTCGGTGAACAGCCACCGGTCCAGGGTCGCCAGCTTGCGCACCTGGTCGGAGCACAGCTCCTTCTTCGCCGCGGCTTCCAGCATCGCCCGCGCGCGGGAGAGCGCCTGCGGGTCCGGGGGCACGTCCCCTTCCGAGGAGGAACCGACGCGCACCTGCACGGTCGCGGTGTCGCCCATCGTCGACGCCGCACCGACGTGCAGCGACACCGCCGAGGCCAGCGCCCGCGGCAGCACGCCGAACACCACCTCGGCGACGTCGCACCCCGACGGGGTCCGCTCCGGCAACCCGACGGTGCCCGCGCCGGCGGCCACCGCCGCGAGCACCGCGGCCACGCCCGGCAGCAGGGCGTCGACGTCGTCCGCGCTCAGGGCCGGTACCGACCGGCGCGCCGACGGCACCTCCGCCGGCGGCAGCTCGCGGGTGGGCTCGGCGTCCGCGGGCAGCGCGTCGAGGAACCCGCCGTCCCGCCGCAGGGCCAGCACGTCCCGCGGGGTGAGCCGGCCGGCGCCGTCCCAGAGCAGGTGCACGAGGTGGTTGCCCGGCCGGCCGAACGCGTCGGTGCCCGCCGGCACCTTGCGGTAGGCGATCCGCCCGCCGGCGGCGTGCAGCAGCCCGAACGACTCCCCGGCGTCGGCGCCGATCAGCGCGCCCAGCGTCGAGCGGCTGTCGCCGACCTCGGCGGGCCAGTCCGCCGACAGCTGCACGACGCCGAAGCCCGGCCCCTCCAGCGTCCGGCTCGCCGAGGTGTAGACCAGCTGCGCGCAGGTGGTCATCGCCAGGGCCGATCGGCGGCCCGCGCGAACGCGGAGTCCAGCTCCAGGCCCTCGGCGGGCAGGAAGCGGTGCCGCGCGAGCAGCACCAGCAGCGGCTCCAGCACGCCCACCGGGGCGATAGAGGGGTAGCCGCCGTCCCTGGCCTCGGTGCCGGTCGCCGACACCGCGTGCACGGTCGGATCCGGCAGCCGGCCCAGCAGCGTCGTCAGCAGGTTGCTGCCGCCGTTGACCTCGAGGAAGTCGACCAGCCGGGCGCTGTTGTCCCGCACCTCCCCGAACAGCCGCGGCAGCCCGGCCAGGCTGATCTCCGGGTTGCGCAGCGTGCCGGCCGGGAAGTCCGGCCGGGCCAGCAGCTTGTCGGCCTTGCTCACGATCACCGAGGCCGAGACGCCGTCCAGGAAGCCGTCCTTGCGCAGGCCGCGGGCCGAGCGCAGCAGGTCGGCCAGGTTGACCAGCATCTGCGTGGGGCGGGCCATCCCGAGCGCCGCCTCGCCCGGATCGGCCACCGACTGCAGCCCGGGGAACATGCCCGGCGACAGGATGACCAGGACGGCGCTGGCCACGTAGAGGAACTGGCCGAACCGGCCCAGGTCCTCCTTGCGGTACAGCTGCTCCCCGGAGGCGTCGAACAGGACGACGTTGACCGACCGCTCCGGCCCGCCCGGCGCGGTGCGCCGCAGCACCAGCGTCAGCGGCTCCGGCGACTGGCCCTGCTCCAGCAGCGGCGGGGTCAGCGGCAGCTGCCGGTGGTCGACGAGCAACGGCTGGTGGTACTGCCGCTCGAACCGGTCGGCGCTGTGCTCGTCCAGCTCGACGGAGATGCCCAGCGGGGCCAGCGCCCCGGCGTGCAGCGCGTCGATCAGCACCGTGAGGTAGGTGCTCTTCGAGGCACCGGTCAGGCCGACCACCCCGACGACGACCGTCGGCCGCTCCAGGTAGTCCGGTGGCAGCCGGTGGCCGTTGGGGCACAGCGGAACGGCGTTGGCCGCGTCGTACGCCGCCGCGCGCGCCTGCCGGGACGGACCCGGCTCGGCCTGCCCGCTCCACCGGCCCTCGTTGAACCGCTGCCACCGCGACTTCTGCTGCGGAGCGCCGGCGGGACCCGGCGTGAACGACTCCAGGCACCGCGGGCAGACTGCGTTCCGGCTCGCCACCTCAGGCCACCAGCAGGACGTAGAACAGCAGCGTCGCGGCCGCGAACACCAGCAGCAGCACCCGCTGCCGCCGCAGGTAGCGGTGGCGGCGCGCTTCCAGCTGCTGCTGGGCCATCGCCCGCTGGTAGAGCCCGGACACGGCACCTCCTCGATGGGTCAGAAGACGGTGGTCAGAAGACGATGTAGGTGACGACGGTGAGGACGACGGCGGCCAGCAGCCCCAGCAGGACGGCGACGGCGAGCGCGGCCGCGTAGCCGGTGCGGGTGTCGGCGATCGCCCGCTCCAGCCGGGACAGCTGGAAGCGGACGGCCTCGCGGACCGCGGCGACCGAACGGAGGTCCTGCCACGCCGTCCGGGGAGCGGGGATCTCCGACGTCAGGCCGAGCCAGCGGGTGCCCTGCTCGACGTCGCGGGCGAGCTCGTCGACGGTGGGTCGCTGCTCGGGGTCCAGCCGCAGCGCGTGCGCGACGGGGTCGGCGAGGTTCGGCGGGAGGGCGGAGAGGTCCACCCGGCCGGCCTGGAGCTCGGCCCAGTAGTCGGCCGGTGGGAGTTCGTCGTCCGGGTCGACCGGGTGCCGCCCGGCGGCCGCGTAGGCGATCACCATGCCCCAGCTGTAGACGTCGCTGGCCGTGACCAGCGGCCGCCCCTGCAGCTGCTCGGGGCTGGCGAACAGCTTCGAGCCGAAGCCGGCCAGCGCGGTGGTGACCGTGCCGGGCGACCCCTCGGCGCCGAGGTACCGGCTGATGCCGAAGTCGACGAGGACGACGTCCCGGTCGGTGATGATGATGTTGCCCGGCTTCACGTCGCGGTGGACCACCTCGGCCGCGTGCACGTCCCGCAGCGCCCGCAGCAACCCGATGGCGATGCGGCGCAGCTCCTCGGTGCCGAGCCCACCCGCGCGGGCGGCGAGGAACTCGTCGAGCGGGGTGCCCGCGATGTACTCCTGGGCGTACCAGGGGCTGCCCGCGGCGAGGTCCTGGTCGACGATCCGGGCCACCCGGGGGCTGCGGACGCGCGCGGCGTTCTCGACCTCGCGGGCGAACCGCCGGCGCACCAGGTCCCCGGCCCCGGCCGGCAGGCACTTGACGACGACGAGCGGCCCGGCGGTGCCGTTCTTGCCGACGAAGACGTCGGCTCCCTGACCGCCGCGGGGCAGCCGGTGCACCAGCCGGTACGGCCCGACGGACGTCGGGTCGCCGGGCTCCAGCGGGTGCACGACCCGCTCGCCGAGCCAGTCGGTGAGCCCCTCGGTGGGGGAGGTCGCGTCTGCCACCGTGCCGGCCCCTCCCCGTCGTCGGATCGGCTGGCCGCCCACGGTAGAGGCTCGAGCTGTGTGAGCACCACGCCCGCCGGTCTGCGGCGGGCGGGACCAACGGGGCGAGCGTGGCCAGAGAGGTGCCGAGCGGCCGGTCGGCGGCCGGGTCCCCGTCATCAGCCCTGCTCAGGCACAGGATCGGCGCGTTCGTCGGTCGCACCAACGGGGGTTGGGTCATGTCGTCAGCAGCGTCACCGGTCGAGGAGCTGCTCGCCCGCTGGGTGAAGCGGAACCCGGCCAGCCCGGTCCGCGCGGTCGTCCAGCGCGCCGAGTCCCTCGGCTTCACCCCGGTGCTCCCGAGCGGTGAGCGCCGACCCAAGCACCTCGACCTGGTGCTCGGCGACACCATCCTGCAGGTCACGCCGCTGGAGCTCGCCGTCGCCGCCCCCGGCGTCCGCGAGGTCGCGGCCGGGCTGCCCGGCGCGGTTCCGACGGACGACGACGTCCGGCTGCCGTTCGCAGCGACCGATCCGTTCGCCGCACTGCAGGCCGTGCACCGCGCCACCACCGGGACGCCGGACGTCACGTGGCCGACCGCTCCGGTCGAGGCCCCGCCGCAGCCGGCGAAGCGCGGCTCGGTCGTGCTGGCCAGCGTGGGCGTCATCGTGCTGCTGGCCGTCGTCGTCGGCGCGATCACCGGCGGGTTCAGCGGCGCCCTCGTCATGCTCGGCCTCGCCGCCTTCGTGGTCGGCGCCGCGGCCGTCGTCGTCGGCCGCGCCCGCTGGGCGTTCATCGCCTCCCGCCGCGCGGCCACCGGCGTCCTCGCGGCCGGCCTGGTCGCGCTGGTCGCC
Source organism: Modestobacter sp. NPDC049651 (assembly GCF_040659695.1). Lineage (NCBI taxonomy): Bacteria > Bacillati > Actinomycetota > Actinomycetes > Geodermatophilales > Geodermatophilaceae > Modestobacter > Modestobacter sp. NPDC049651. The sequence continues at coordinate 604,250 of NZ_JBFAOG010000001.1, read as the reverse complement.
GGCGGCGCCACCCTGCCGACCACCGAGACCGCCAACGCCGGCGCGTCGGCCGCCGCCACCAGCGCCGCGGCGTCGTCCTCGGCCGCCGCGAAGTCCGCCGCGGCCGTGGCCAAGGCAGCCGCCGACGCCGCCGCCGCGGAGGCGGCCACCAAGGCCGCCGAGGACGCGCTGGCCCAGGCCGAGGACGCCGACCCGTCCTCCGCCGTCGCTGCCCCGCTCGACATCGCCCCGCTCGCCGACACCGCCACCGCCACCGCGGTCACCGACGCCCAGCCGGCCTCCGCGCTGGCCGCGCTCGGCGCCGTGCCGGTCAAGGGCCGCGCGCCGAAGACCGGCTACAGCCGCGACCAGTTCGGCTCCGGCTGGGTCGACACCGACCACAACGGCTGCGACACCCGCAACGACGTGCTCGCCCGCGACATGAACGGGGATACCTTCAAGCCGGGCACCCGCAACTGCGTCGTGCTCACCGGCTCGCTCGCCGACCCGTACTCCGGCAAGACCATCGCGTTCCAGCGCGGGCAGTCCACCAGCGAGGCCGTGCAGATCGACCACGTCGTCGCGCTGTCCAACAGCTGGCAGACCGGCGCCCAGGGCTGGGACGCCGCCACCCGCACCGCCTTCGCCAACGACCCGCTCAACCTGCTCGCCATCGACGGCCCGCTCAACATGCAGAAGAGCGACGGGGACGCCGCCACCTGGCTGCCGCCGAACAAGACCTACCGCTGCGCCTACGTCGCCCGGCAGACCGCGGTCAAGGTCAAGTACGGGCTCTGGATGACCCAGGCCGAGCGCAACGCCATCGCCACCGTGCTCACCGCCTGCCCGACCGAGCCGCTGCCCGGCGGGGTGGTCGCCAACGTCCCGAAGACGGCGCCCACGACCGCCGCCGCGCCGAAGACGACCGCCGCCCCCAAGCCCGCGCCCGCCCCTGCGCCCGCGCCGAAGCCGGCCCCCGCTCCCGCGCCGAAGCCGGCCCCCGCACCCGCCCCGGCGCCCGTGCCCGTTCCGGTTCCCGCCCCGGCCCCGGCTCCGGAGCCCGCGCAGTCCGCCACCTACTACGCCAACTGCTCGGCCGTCCGCGCCGCCGGCGCAGCTCCGATCTACGCCGGCCAGCCGGGCTACAGCAGCAAGCTCGACCGGGACGGCGACGGGGTCGCCTGCGAGAAGTGAGGCGGCGGAGCTGATCAGCCGTTCGTGTCGGCGACGGCGAGTCCGTCGGCGCGCCATGCGGCGAGCAGCTCCTGGTCGCCGCTGGCCGCGACCAGCTCGTTGTCGGCGACCGACAGGGCAGCAGCGGCATGGACTGCGTCGTAGCCGGGCAGGCCGTGCCGCAGTGCAGCCGCCGAGGCCGCCCGAAGGCGTGGCCCGTCCGCCGGTACGACGGTCACCTGGCTCCACAACTCGTCGAGGAGCTCGCCGGCGGACTGTCGATCGGGCCGCGCGAGCCGGCCGGCCCGTTCGGCACGGGCGAGTGCCGACACCGCCTCAACGTGGCCGATCGCCGTGCACGCGACCACGTCGGCGTCGTCCCACAGGCGCCGACAGCGGGCCGAGGAGGGCTCGGTCACCAGCAGCGGCACGAGCGCCGACGTGTCGAGGTACACGATCACCGGCGGTCGGCGATCACGGTTTCCGAGAGCGCGACGTCAGCGACGACCGGGTCGGGTGCCGGGCGCTTGCGCTGAACCGGGGGCTGGACGACGCCCTCGGCGATCAGCCGCTCGAGAGCGGTGGGAGCGACGACGGGGCTGATGCGAGCCACCGGCGTGCCGTGATCGGTCACGGTGATCGTGGCGCCACGGCGGACGTCCGCGAGGTGCTTGCTCAGGCCATCGCGCAGCTCGCGCACCCCGATGCTCGTCATGCTCGCCTCCATGTCGCCACAATCAGTAGCGAATTGTAGCCACAAATCAGCTGCTCAGCGCACCCGATCGAGGGCTGCGGTGAACGAGGAGTTCCACTCGCTCAGGTGCGGCCAGCGCGCGCGGACGGCCGCGGTCGCCTCGGCCGCGGTGAGCCCAGAGCTGCGGCGCAGCCACGCCCGGAGCACCAGCCCGGTGCGGGACTGCCCGGCGTGGCAGTGCACCAGCACCCGTCGTCCGTCCGCGCGCAGCGCCGCGATGTCGGCCAGCACGTCGTGGAGCACCGCGTCCAGCTCGGTGTTCGCGTCGTCGTCGGTCAGGTAGGCGATCCGCTGCACCTCGTGGCCGAACGGCGTCCCGGTGCGGCACAGCGACACGACGGCGAAGTCGGCAGCGGACGCCCGGGCGCCGTCCAGGTCCGCCGCCCACACGCCGTCCGCCACCTCGCGGGGCGTCAACCCTGCGGTGGTCGGCGGGTCGTAGAGCGAGGCCCGAGACCCGTCGAGCGCCGCGGCCAGCCAGTGCAGGTCGGCCAGCCGCCACTCGCGGTCGGAGCCGGGCACCCGGCCGTGGACGGCGGAGGTCCACCGCATCGGGATGCCGGCGATGCCGAACACCGCGCCGGCCAGCCCGCCGGCGATCGCGGCCACGGTGTCGGTGTCGCCGCCCAGGTCGACCACCCGGCGCAGCACCCCGGCGAAGGTCGACTCCTGGCGCAACGCCCACACCGCCTGCGCGAGCGCCGTCCACACCGCGCCGTTGCCCTCGGTCGCCCGCTCGGGCGTCCAGTCATCGGCGAGCGCGACTGCCCAGCGGTCGCGGTGCTCGGGCAGCACCATCGCCAAGGCGTCGGGCAGACCAGCGAGCGGGTCGCGACCGTCCAGCGCCACCCGCACCAGCTCGTGGAACACCGCGCAGCCCTCGCCGGCCGCCGGGTCGCCGTGGGTGAGCGCCGAGATGCGCCGGGCGGCGTCCATCGTGGCCGCGGTGCCGGAGCGCGCGAAGAACAGCGCCGCAGGCGTCGTCCGCATCAGCGAGCCGTTGCCGGCGGCGTGCCCGGAGCGGGCGAAATGCTCGGCCGCCGCGACGTCCCACGGCCGGCCGGAGCCGAGGACGGCGCGCGTCTGGTTGCCGATGTCCGGCGGGTCGGCGGCCGCCCAGCGACCGAACCGGTCGAACAGGTCGGCCTCGTCGAGCCCGCCCCGCTCGACCAGCGACGTCCCGACGAGCAGGGCCATCTGGGTGTCGTCGGTGAACTCGCCGGGCGCCCAGTCCAGCGAACCGCCGCCGCACATCTCGGTGGCGACCCCGCGCGCGTCGGCGGGGAAGCGGGCGCTGAACTGCCCGGCCGGGCCGAACTCGAACGGGGCGCCGAGGGCGTCGCCGACGGCCGAGCCGATGAGCGCGCCGGCCACCCGGTGGCTGCGGGGGATCGTCACCGCCCGAGCATGCCGGAGCGCACCCACCGGCCGCACGCGGTGTGGGAGGGTCCCGCGACATGACGAACGTGGCCATCGAGGTCGACGGCCTGGTCAAGGTCTACGGCGACCTGCGCGCCGTCGACGGCGTCAGCTTCACCGTCGCCGAGGGCGAGTTCTTCGGCATCCTCGGCCCCAACGGCGCGGGCAAGACGACCGTGCTGGAGATGGTCGAGGGCATCCGCGAGCCCGACGCCGGCACGATCGCGCTGCTCGGCGAGGCGGTCTGGCCGCGCAACCCGCGGCTGCTGTCGCGGATCGGCGTCCAGCTGCAGGCCAGCGCCTTCTTCGACCGGCTCACCTGCCGCGAGCAGCTGCAGACCTTCGGCGACCTGTACGGCGTCCCGCGGCGCCGGGCCGACGAGATGCTGGAGATCGTCGGGCTCACCGAGAAGGCCGACGTCCGGGAGAACGACCTCTCCGGTGGGCAGCGGCAACGGCTGTCGATCGCCTGCGCGCTCATGCACGCGCCGGCCGTCGTCTTCCTCGACGAGCCCACCGCGGCGCTGGACCCGCAGGCCCGCCGCAACCTCTGGGACCTGCTGCGCACCATCCAGGCCGGCGGCACCACCGTCGTCTACACGACCCACTACATGGACGAGGCCGAGGTGCTCTGCGACCGGGTGGCGATCATGGACGCCGGCCGCATCCACGCCCTCGACACCCCGGCGGCGCTGGTCCGCGGCTTGGAGGCGGCCACCCGGGTCGCGCTGCCCCGCGGCGTGCTGGACGCCGACACCGCGCGCGGGCTGCCCGGCGCTGACGGCGTCACCGAGACCGACGACGAGATCGTGCTGTCGACCCGCGAGCCGGCCGAGCTGGTCGCCGCGCTCGCCGGGCGCCGCGCGCTGGACGGGGTGAGCGTGCGCACCGCCACCCTCGAGGACGTCTTCCTCACCCTCACCGGACGGGAGTACCGGGCATGACCACCACCGACGCCCCGCGCACCGCGGCCCCGGGGCTCACGCCGGGCGCCGTCCGGCCCACCGCCACCGGCCAGCTGCGCTCGCTGTCCCGGGCGATGCTGCGCAGCTTCTTCCGCGACCGGGCGTCGCTGTTCTTCACCTTCTTCTTCCCGCTGATGTTCCTGGTCGTGTTCGGCCTGGTCTTCCGCGGCGGCGGCGGCAGCGCCACCGAGCTCGCCGTCGTCGGCGACGGGCCGGTGATCGCCGCGCTGCCCGACTCGGTGGTCGACGCGCAGCGCTACGAGACCGCGGACGCCGCCATCGCGAAGGTCGAGGACGGCGACCTGCCCGGCGCCCTGGTCGAGGACGGCGACCGGGTCATCCTCTACTTCGCCGCCACCGACCAGGTGCAGGCCGCCACGCTGCAGCAGGTCGTCTCCTCGGTGGTCAACGGTGCGAACCTCGCCGCCACCGGGCAGCCGCCGTCGATCGCGCTGGACGCGCAGCGGGTCGAGTCCGACGAGTTCGAGCCCATCCAGTTCCTCGCCCCGGGCATCCTGTCGTGGGGGATCGCGACGTCCGCGACGTTCGGCGCCGCGCTCACCCTGGTCTCCTGGCGGCGCCGGCAGCTGCTGCGCCGGCTGCGGCTCTCACCCGCACCGGTCGGCACGATCGTCGGCGCCCGGCTCGGCGTCTCGCTGCTGGTGGCCGTGCTGCAGACCGTGCTGTTCCTCGGCGTCGCGATGCTGCCGGTGTTCGGGCTGCGGCTGGCGGGGGACTGGTGGCTGGCGCTGCCGATCCTGCTGTGCGGCACGATCGCGTTCCTGTCGATCGGCCTGCTGGTCGGATCGGTCGCGAAGACCGAGGAAGCGGCCAGCGCGATCGCCAACTTCGTGGTGCTGCCGATGGCGTTCCTGTCCGGCACGTTCTTCGACCTGTCCTCGGCGCCGGCCTGGATGCAGGGGCTCAGCAAGGTGCTGCCGCTGGGCTGGATGAACAACGGCATCACCGACGTGCTGGTGCGCGGGCAGGGGATGGGTGCCGCGTGGCTGCCCTGCCTGGTGCTGCTGGCGTTCGCCGCGGTCGTCGTCGCGGTCGCCACCCGGGTGTTCCGCTGGGAGGACCGGGGCTGACCCGCCCTGGCGACCAGGTGATCACCCCGGGCCCAGCGTTGCCTCGTCAGCGATGAGGCAACGCTGCACCCGGGGTGATCACGTCGCGGCGGGGGAGCCGGGCAGCAGCGCGACCGACGCCGGGGGCAGGTCCGCGGCGGGGCGGGGCTTGGAGAACAGGTAGCCCTGCCCGGCGTCGCAGGCCAGCCGCTCCAGCAGGGCCAGCTGCTCGGCGTCCTCGATGCCCTCGGCGACCACGGTCAGGCCGAAGGCGTGCGCCGCGTTGATCATCAGCCGCACCAGCTCGACCGTGCCGGGGCCCGGGGAGCTGACGAAGCTGCGGTCGATCTTGAGCGTGTCGACCGACAGGTGCTGCAGCTGGCCGATCGAGGTGTAGCCGGTGCCGAAGTCGTCGATGCTCACCCCGACACCCAGGGCGCGCAGCTCCGCGAGCCGCTCCGCGGTGGAGAGCCGGTCGACCAGCACCGTCTCGGTGATCTCGACGACCAGCGCGGACGCCGGCAGCCCGGACGCCGCCAGCGCCGCGGCGACGTCGTCGACCACGCCCGGGCTCGCCAGCTGCCGCCCGGACACGTTCACCGCCACGGTCAGCTCCGCGGCCGCGGGGTCGGCGGCGCGCCAGGCGGCCAGCTGCCGGGTGGCCTCACCCAGCACCCACCGGCCGACCTCGCAGATCAGCGTCGACTGCTCGGCCACCGGGATGAACAGGTCCGGCGGCACCAGCCCGTAGCCGGGCCGCTCCCACCGGATCAGCGCCTCGTAGCCGAGCAGCCGGCCGGTCGAGAGCGCCAGCACCGGCTGGTAGTGCAGCACGAACTCGCCGGCGGCCAGCCCGGTGCGGACGGCGTCCTCCAGGCAGGCCTGCTCGTCCAGCTGCCGGCGCAGCGCCTCGTCGAACAGCTCCACCCGCCCGCGGCCGGCGGTCTTCGCCCGGTAGGTCGCGGCGTCGGCGTGGTGCAGCAGTGCGTCGGCGTCCGTGCCGCCGTCGGAGCTGACCGCCGCCCCGATGCTCACCCCGACCGTCACCTCGCGGCCGCCCACCGAGATCGGCGCGGCGACCGCGGCGATCAGCCGGTCGCCGAGGTCGAGCAGCTCGCCCGACTCCTCCAGCGGCTCGACCAGGACGACGAACTCGTCGCCGGCCAGCCGGCCCACGGTGTCACCGACGCGCACGACCGCGCGCATCCGCTGGGCGACGACACGCAGCACCTCGTCACCGGCCTGGTGGCCGAAGGTGTCGTTCACCGCCTTGAAGCCGTCGAGGTCCAGCGCCAGCAGTGCGAGCTGGGTGCCGCTGCGCCGGGCCCGGTGCATCGCGGCGCCGATGAGCTCCAGCACGTGCGCGCGGTTGGCCAGCCCGGTGAGCGAGTCGTAGGCGGCCTGGTGGGCGAGCTCCTGCTGCAGCTCGGTGCGCCGCCGGCCGGCGGCCACGATCTCCCGGATGGCCAGGTGCATGCGGGCCACGACCAGGCCGAACAGCGCCACCGAGGCGACGACGACCGGCCAGCCCTGCACGGCCAGGTGGAACGTCAGCTGGACGGCGAGCGCCCCCGGCGCGACGAGCACCGCGATCCCCAGGGCGGCGAGCCGGCGGCCGCTGAAGGGTGCGGGCTCCCCGGGGCACCGCTCCGACAGGCTGCGCATCGAGGGGTGCAGCGCGGCCGCGCCCCAGAGCACGTAGGAGGCGAGCCACAGGAGGTCGAACGCCCCGCTGTCGTAGTCGGTCCGGGCGGTGATCACCGCGTAGCCGACGTCGGCGAGCAGCATGGTGCCCACGGCGGCGCCGAGCAGCCGGAACGACGCGGTGCGCGCGCCGGGGGTCGTGACCAGCCGGGCCAGCAGGGCGAGCAGCAGGATGTCGCCGGCCGGGTAGGCCAGGCTGACCAGGCGGGTGGGCACCGCCTCGGCGGAGTGCACGATCGGTCCGGCGATCACCAGCCAGGACACCAGGCCCAGCGCGATCGTCACGACGGCGCTGTCGATCGACCCGGCCAGGTCGAGTCGGCGCTGCCGCACGCGGATGAGCACGACGATGCCGCCCCCGAGGATCGGGTAGGCGGCCAGGTAGAAGGCGTCGGCGGGCGAGGGGTAGGGCGACACGTGCAGCACGTCGTCGTACCAGGAGAACAGCGCGTCGGCGGTCACCCAGCTCAGCTGCCCGGCGGCCATGGCCCACCAGGCCGCCGGTCGCGCGGGCCGGTGCAGGCGGATGCCGGCCACGACCGCCGCGACGCTGGACAGCCCGACCGCCACGTAGGCGCTGTCCCGGGGGATGCCGGCGGGCAGCAGGAAGTAGCCGGCGAGGACCACCCCGCCGGCCGTCGCGTACGCGTGCCAGGCCTTGACGTTCACGCCACCCCATCGGACGGCGTGCGGGCGCCCTTGACCGGTCCGGGAGCCGGGTGGACGCCGCGGCGGTGCGCGCGTGGTGCCGCAACGGAACCGCCCGGTATCGCTTCCAGCGGCCTGACCTGCTGTTTCCGTTACGGACGTGTTTCGTTCAGCGCAGTCGGCGGTGCGGGGACGGGTTCCGGCTGGATCCCCCGGTGGGGGGAGGTGGCTCAGCCGGGCGGACGGTGCGTGCCCTGCTCCCGTCGCTCGGCCGCGGACGGTGGCCGGCGCACCGTGATGCCGGCGTCGGTGAGCATGCTGAGGTCCAGCGACCAGTCGACGGTGTTGCGCCGCCGCCACACCGCGGCCGCCTCGTCGATGTGCCGCGCGGTCTGCGCCGCCGACCAGCCGTTCACCGCCGCCAGGTGCGCCCGCGCCTCGGCGTCCCGCCCCTTGATGCTCGCGAAGCCGTAGTGCGTGGCCTCGTGGCAGTCGTGGCAGAGGCAGATCAGCCGCCGCAGGTGCTGTGTCCGGGTCGCCTCGTCGTAGGCCCAGCGCTCGTGCGCCTCGAGCTGCGCACCGGCGGCGCCGCACGCCTCGCAGTGCCAGTCGGCGCGCCGGTAGACCATCTTCCGCAGGCCGTCCCACTGGCTCGGCTCCACGCAGCTGCGCACGTTGGTGAACCAGCAGCTGCGGGGCACCAGGTCGACGAACAGCCCCCGGCCGAATGCGCGGTCCTCGCCCGGGAAGTGCGTCGGGACCGGCCCGGACGGCGGCGCGACCGGCGTCCGTTGCTCCCGTTCCTGCTCCTTCGGGCGCCACCGGGCCAGCCCCGGCAGCAGGTCGGCGCGCGGCGCGTACCAGCGGCGCGCCTCCTGGTCCCAGCGGGCGCCGGCCGCCTTCGCCTGGTCCTTCTCCGCGTAAGGCACGTCCAGCCACAGCCGCTCCGCCATCGGAACCTCCCCCTGGTCACGACGAGGGGCCGAGTGTGCCGCACACCGCACGGTCCTGTCTCGGTTTTCTCCGCGCCGTCGGCCGTTCACCCCGCCGGGTGACCGGGACCGGCGGGTTCCGCTCGGGCGGTCAACTGCGGGCCCGACCCCGACGACGTCTGCTGGGTGAGCTGGTCGACCGCGCCCGAGGTGGCGACGCCGCGCATGATGGCGCGCGTCCTGGCGACCTTCTTCGTCTCCGGTGGCGCAGCCGCGCTGCTCGCCGCCACCGGTCTGCACGGCGCCGGTCGCTGGGCGCTCGTCGGGCTGGCGCTGTGCGCGGTGGGCTGCGGAGCCGCATCCTCCCGGTTCGGACCGCGCTGGCCGCGGTCGGTCTTCCACGCCCCGGTCGCCTCGGCCGCCGGGCTGATCGTCGCCGCCGTGCTGGTCAGCCCCGACTCGGCGACCGCGGTCGCGGCGGCCTCGGTGATGTCGTTCGTCGCGGTCGACGCGTTCTTCTTCTTCAGCCTGCCGCTCGCGTACCTGCACATGGTCGGGGGCGTCGGCGCGGTGACGATGGCGCTGCAGCTGCAGGGCGACGTCCCGCTCCCGCTGGCCCTGGCGCTGGACTCGGTGATCGTCGCGCTGGGCGTGGTCACCCGGGGGCTGGTCATCCGGGCGTCCAGCGCGAGCCGCGACCCGCTCACCGGGCTGGCCAACCGCCGGGGGTTCGACGACGTGCTGCAGGAGCTGCTCGTCTCGGCGTCCCGCACCGGTGAGCCGCTGTCGGCCGCGCTGCTCGACCTCGACCACTTCAAGCAGATCAACGACACCGCCGGGCACGAGGCCGGCGACCGGGTGCTCTGCCGGGTCGCCGAGGTCTGGAGCCTCGAGCTCCCGCCCACCGCGCTGCTCGCCCGGCACGGCGGCGACGAGTTCGCGCTCCTGCTGCCCGGGGTGGCCGGGCCCGCGGCGCTGGCCCTGGTCCGGCGGATCGCTGCGCTGCACCCGGACGTCGGGATGTCCTGCGGGATCGCCGAGCGGCAGCCCGGCAACAGCGGCGCGGACCTGATGCGCCGCGCCGACCGCGCGCTCTACGACGCCAAGGCCGCCGGGCGCGGCCGCAGCGAGCTCGACGGGAACGTCGGCTCCCCGCTCGCCCGCGACCTCGCCGCCGCGCTGACCGCCGGGGAGATCGAGGTGCACTACCAGCCGATCGTCACCGTGCCCGGCGGCGCGGTGACCGGCGTCGAGGCGCTGGCCCGCTGGACCCACGCCGGGCGCGGCCCGGTGCCGCCCACCGAGTTCGTGCCGGTCGCCGAGCAGGGCGGGCTGGTGCACGCGCTCGGCGAGCACGTGCTGCGCACCGCGTGCGCGGAGCTGGCCGGCGTCCGGTCTAGGACGGGTGCGCAGCTCACCGTCGGCGTCAACGTGTCCGGCCGCGAGCTCAACGACCCCGGCTACCCGCAGCGGGTTCGCGCCGTCCTGGCCGAGACCGGCTTCCCCGCCGGCCACCTCGTGCTGGAGGTGACCGAGAGCCTGCTGGACGGCGAGTCGCCGAGCGCCGTCGCGGCGCTGCACGCCGTCCGCGCGCTGGGCGTGAACGTCTCGATCGACGACTTCGGCACCGGCTGGTCGTCGCTGAGCCGGCTGGACACGCTGCCGGCCGACATCCTGAAGCTGGACCGCTCGTTCATCGCCACGCTCACCGACTCGCCGCGCCGGGCGCAGATGCTCCGGGACCTGGTCACGATGTGCCGCGGGCTGGGCCTGGACGTGGTCGCCGAGGGCGTCGAGACCGGCGAGCAGGCGGCCGCGGTGCGCGACGTCGGTTGCGAGTTCGCGCAGGGCTGGCTGTACGGCCGCGCCGTCCCGCTGCCCGCCCTGCTCGCCGGGCCGGCCCTCGCGCAGCCGCTGGCCGGTGCGGCCCGCAGCACCTGACGCGCCCGGCGGGTCCCGGCGGAGCCGTTCCCGTCAGCCGGCCGCGACGCCCGACGTCGGCCCGGCGCTGCTGCCCGCCGCGGTCGACGTGGGCCCCGCGGTCGACGTGGGCTCAGCGGTCGTGGCGGGCGCGGTCGGTTCCGGGGTGGTGGTCGGCTCTGGGGTGGTGGTCGGCTCTGGGGTGGTGGTCGGTTCTGGGGTGGTGGTCGGTTCTGGGGTGGTGGTCGGTTCTGGGGTGGTGGTCGGTTCTGGGGTGGTGGTCGGTTCTGGGGTGGTGGTCGGTTCCGGGGTGGTGGTCGGTTCCGGGGTGGGCGGTGCCGGGGACGGGGGGACCGTGGTCTCGACCGGTGCCGCGTCCTCCGTCTCGGCCGGCGGCGCAGTGCTCGGCGCGCGCGACCCGGAGGCGGTGGGCTCCGGGGCGGTGGACTCCGGGGTGGTCGTCTCCGGGGTGGTCGTCTCCGGGGTGGTCGTCTCTGGGGCGGTCGTCTCCGGGGCGGTGGACTCCGGGGTGGTCTCCGGGGCCGTCCTGAGCGCGACCGCAGGCACGGGCACCTCTGCTGGGACGACCGGCTGCGGCGTCACCGCCGGGCGGAAGGCAGGGGAGCTCGACGTCGGTGCTGCGGGCGGCGGCCCGTCGTCCGCGGTCGGGGCTGCGGCTGCGACGCTCGCCCCGCCGTCGGTGCGGAACAGGTCGCTGCCCAGCGCAGCGGTGCCGCCGAGCAGCAGGACACCGCCGAACCCGACGGTCCCGACCATGACCGCGGCCCGCCGCCGCGCCGACCGGGACGTCCGGGGCTGCGGGACGGCCACCGTCGGCCCGGTGCCGAGCAAGCCGTCGAGCCCCGTGCCCGGGGGGCCGGCCGCAGACCCCTGCGCGGCAGCGGCAGCGGCGGCGGCCAGCGCGCCCGCCGTGGGGTGCCGGTCGGCCGGGTCCTTGGCCATGCCGCGGGCGACCACGTCGTCGAGGCCCGGTGGGAGGCCGGGGACGACGTCGGTGACCCGGGGTGGTGCCTGCTCGAGGTGCGCGCGCGCCAGTTCGGGCCCCGGGGTGCCGGGGAACGGGCGCTGCCCGGTGAGCAGCTCGAACAGCACGCAGGCCAGCGCGTACACGTCGGTGCGGGCATCGGCCGCGGGGTCCCGGCGCAGCCGCTCGGGGGCCAGGTAGTCGAACGACCCGATGGTCGCCGCATCCGGTGCGGGCTGCCCCGCGGTGGCGCCGACCGACCGGGCCAGCCCGAAGTCGACCAGGTAGAGGAAGCCCTGCGGGGTGACGAGCAGGTTGGACGGCTTCACGTCGCGGTGCACCAGACCCGCGCGGTGTGCGGCATCGAGGGCGAGGGCTGCCTGGTTCAGCAGGGGCAGAGCCCGGGCCAGCGGCAGCGGGGCCTCGCGGGCGATGAGCCGGGAGAGGTCCTCGCCGTCCACCAGGCGCATGTCCAGGAACAGCCGGCCGTCGATCGCGCCGAACCGGTGCACGGGCACCACGTGCGGGTCGGTCAGCTGGGCGACGGCGTGGCTCTCCGCGAGGAAGCGGTCCGCGAAGCCGGGCTCGGCCGCCAGCGACGGGCGCAGCAGTTTGAGCGCCACCACCCGGTCGTGCTCCCGGTCCCGGGCCCGGTACACCTCGCCCATGCCGCCCTGCCCCAGCAGTTCCTGGAGCTCGTACTGGCCGAAGGAGGTCGGAAACGCCAAGGAGCTTCTCCCGTGCACGGATCGGTTGCGCTGCTTCTGTCCTCTCCGCCGTCCCCGTGCCCTCCGCCGGGGAAACCGGCCGGTGCGCTTCGTCACGCGACCGCAAAGAACCCGGCGCGCCCCAGCAGCCACCCGCGTCGCCGCGGTCTCCTGCGCGTCACCCGGGTGCAACGCAACCGTGGGACGCTCGGCGTCGTGTCTGCACCACCTGGGCCCGAGCCCGCGGCCCCCCGCACCGCCGAGCACGCCCGTCTGGCCGAGTCCGCCGACATGTCCGCCCCGTGGCGGATGTGGGGCCCGTACCTGGCCGGCCGGCAGTGGGGGACCGTCCGCGAGGACTACTCCGCGGACGGCGACGCCTGGGCGTCGTTCCCCTTCGACCACGCGCACGCCCGCGCCTACCGCTGGGGTGAGGACGGCCTCGGCGGGCTCTGCGACCGCTACGGCTTCCTCAACTTCTCCGTCGCCATGTGGAACGGGAAGGACCCCGTCCTCAAGGAGCGCCTCTTCGGGCTGACCAACGAGGAGGGCAACCACGGCGAGGACGCCAAGGAGTACTGGTGGGCCGTCGACGGCACGCCCACGCACTCGTGGATGCAGTGGCTCTACCGCTACCCGCAGGCCGAGTTCCCCTACGCCGAGCTGCGCGAGGTCAACGCGCAGCGCAGCAAGCTGGAGCGCGAGTACGAGCTGGCCGACACCGGCGTGCTCGACGACGACCGGTTCTTCGACGTGCAGGTCACCTACGCCAAGGACTCGCCGGAGGACGTCTGCATCGTCGTCTCGGCCACCAACCACGGCCCCGAGGCCGCGCCGCTGCACCTGCTGCCGCAGGTCTGGTTCCGCAACACCTGGTCGTGGGGCGGCGACAAGCGGCAGGGCACGCTCAGCCAGCTGCTCGCACCCACGCTGACGGTCAACGGGCTGGAGGCGGTCGAGGCCGAGCACGGGGCGCTCGGCCGGTACGTGCTGGCCGCCGAGGGCGCGCCGACGGTGCTGTTCTGCGACAACGAGACCAACGCCGTCGCGCTGTTCGGCGCCGAGCGGAACCTCAGCCGGTACCCGAAGGACGGCATCAACCGCCGCGTCGTCCACGGTCAGCGGGACGCCGTCAACCCGGCGGACTCGGGCACCAAGGCCGCGTTCTGGTACCAGTGGGACGCCGTCGCGCCCGGGGAGACCGTCCAGGTGAAGCTGCGGCTGCGCCGCGACCACCCGGACGAGCAGATGTTCGGCGACGAGTTCGAGGGCGTGCTGGCCCAGCGCCGCGCGGACGCGGACGAGTTCTACGCCAGCGTCATCGACGACAGCCTGGACACCGACGACCGGCACGTCGCCCGCCGCGCCTACGCCGGGCTGCTGTGGACCAAGCAGCTGTACCGGTTCGACGTCAGCCAGTGGCTGGACGGGGACCCCGACGTCCCGGCGCCCGAGTCGCGCCGGGGACGCGGCCGGCGCAACACCGGCTGGCGGCACCTGGCGCTCGCCGACGTCATCTCGATGCCCGACGAGTGGGAGTACCCGTGGTTCGCCGCGTGGGACACCGCCTTCCACTGCCTGCCGCTGGCGCACGTCGACCCCGCATTCGCCAAGGAGCAGCTCGTGCTGATGTGCCGCGAGTGGGCGATGCACCCCAACGGCCAGCTGCCGGCGTACGAGTGGGCGTTCGGTGACGTGAACCCGCCGGTGCACGCGTGGGCCGCGTGGCACGTGTACCGGCTCGACGGGTACCGCGACCAGCAGTTCCTCATCCGGGTGTTCACCAAGCTGCTGCTGAACTTCAGCTGGTGGGTCAACCGCAAGGACGCCGACGGCTCCAACGTGTTCGAGGGCGGCTTCCTCGGCATGGACAACATCGCGCTGTTCGACCGGTCCGCGCCGCTGCCGCCGGGCTACAAGCTGGAGCAGTCCGACGCGACGAGCTGGATGGCGTTCTACTGCCAGCAGATGCTCAAGATCGCGCTCGAGCTGTCGCGCAACGACCAGGCGTGGGACGGCGTCGCGACCAAGTTCTTCGAGCACTTCCTGGCGATCGCCCGCGCGATGAACGCGTTCGGGTCGCAGGAGGTGTCGCTGTGGCACGAGGACGACGGCTTCTTCTACGACGTGCTCGTCTCCCCGGACGGGACGGCGGAGCCGCTGCGGGTGCGCTCGATGGTGGGGCTGCTGCCGATCCTGGGCGCGACCGAGATCCCGGGGTGGGTCAGCCAGCTGCCGGACGTCGCGAACAAGGTGCGCTGGCTGCAGAAGCGCCGGCCGGAGCTGATGGGCCCGCTGCGCAGCCGGTCGACGCCCGAGGGTCGCAAGATGATCCTGTCGCTGGTCGACAAGGAGCGGTTGCAGCGGCTGCTGCAGCGGATGTTCGACCGCGACGAGTTCCTCTCGCCCTACGGCATCCGCTCGCTGTCGAAGGCGACCGGGCAGGTGTTCGCCAACGTCGGCGGGCGGGACGCGTCGATCGAGTACGAGCCGGGGGAGTCGCACACCAAGCTGTTCGGCGGGAACTCGAACTGGCGCGGGCCGGTCTGGTTCCCGGTGAACGTGCTGCTGGCCGACAAGCTGCGCACGCTCGGCCGGCACTACGGCGACTCGCTGACCATCGAGATGCCGACCGGCTCGGGCCGGCAGGTCACGCTGGTCGAGGCCGCGGACATCATCGACGACGGGCTGACCGCGCTGTTCCGGCCGGTCAACGGCAAGCGCCCGGCCGACGGCAAGCGCATCGAGGCCAGCGACTCGCCGCTGTGGCGGGAGCACCCGACGTTCAGCGAGTACTTCGACGGCGACACCGGCGAGGGGCTCGGGGCGACGCACCAGACCGGCTGGACGGCGCTGGTCGCGCACCTGCTCAACCCGCGGCTCCCACCCGACCCGCGCTGGGCCTGAGAGGCCGGCGGACCGGCCGTGCTGGTCTGGTCTCACTGCCCCAAGAAGTGTGAGGTCAGCCGTCTTCGCCTTCCTTCCGAGGCGGCGCCGTCCGATGGTCTCGGGAGACGCCACGGAGGGAGAGCAATCAATGGGTCTGATCCGCAAGAGCATGTCGCTCGGCACCATGGGCCTGGTCAACTACCGGAGCAAGGACGAGCGGACGGCCAAGTACGCCAAGCAGACGCGCAACGCCGCCCGCGTGCAGGTCGCCCAGACGGCGATGATGATCGAGAACCAGCGGCAGCAGCTCGCGGCCGCCGATCACGCGAACGTCCGCGAGGAGGTCCGCGACATGCGAGCTGTGCAGGCCCCGGCTCCCTCACCGGTGGGGCCGCCCCCGGGGTTCTACAACGACCCCGACGACCCGGCTGTGCTGCGGTGGTTCGACGGTTCGCAGTGGACCGGGATGACCAAGCCCGTCGAGGGCTGACCGTCGAGCCGGACCGCCGGACGCGCGCCCCGGCTTCCTCGGACGAACACTCCGAGGAGGCCGGGGCGTCGTTCGTCCGTGCTCGTGTCGGACCCTGCTGGCAGGGTGCCCGCCGGTGCTCGAAGGGGGACGAGGCATGGACGACGACGCGCTGGCCGAGCTGGCGGACGCACTGGGCGTGGACCCGCGGACGGCGTTGCGGGCGCTCGGTGGGGGCTGGCGGCGGGCGGACGTGCGCGGCCGCGAGTGGCCGGTCGACCGGTGGACCGGCGCGACCTGGTTCGTCGCCGGGAAGCCGCGCCAGGTGCTGCTGGGCGTCGACCACGCGCAGCTGGTGCTGGCCCGCCCGCTGGTGCGCTGGGACCCCGGCCCGGTGCTCGGCTGGACCGACGCGCGGGAGTTCGCCCGCGACGACGTGACCTTCCAGCCGGACCTCCTGGCCGACGCTGTCGAGGACGTCGTCCGGGCGAGCCGGCGCCGGCTGCGCTGGTGCCGCACCTGCCGGACGGTGCACGCGCCGGAGGACATGCACGACCGCGACGACTGCTCGGCCTGCGCCGCCAGCCACCGCGGCATCCGCCCCTGACCCGGCCGGGGCTGCCCGGTCGGACGCGGCCGGTCAGCGGTTCGGGAAGGTCGGCGCGGGGCGGTTGAACGGCGGCCACCAGGACGTCGGCGGTGCCGGCGCCGCCGAGGTCGGTGGAGCCGGAGCGGTCGTCGTCGGTGGTGCCGGCTCGGTCACCGGCGGCGGCACCGGCACGCTGACCGTCGGCGGCGGCGGCTCCACGACCGGCGGGGGCGCCGGCTCGCTGGGCACCTCGCTGGTCGCCGGGGGCGGCTCCGGCGGCGGGCTGCTCGCCGGCGGCTGCTCGCTCGGCGGCGGGGTGCTCGGCGCGGGCGCCGGGGGCGGGGCCGCGGTCCGCCGCGGGACCGGTGCCCGGCTGGTCCGCGGTGCGGCTGCCTCCTGCGGCTCCTCGGTCGCCGGCACCGACGCCGCGGCCGGGCTGGGCGTCACGGGCACCGGCATCGGCGTCGGTGTCGGCGTGGCGGACACCGTCGTGGTCGCCGCCGGCCGCGCTGTCGGGTCCGCGACGCCGTCCACCTCCGCGGCCGACGGGGTGACCGGCCGGAGCACGGTCCCGCCCAGCACCGCCCCGCCGAGCAGCAGCACCGCACCCGCGCCCACGGTGAGCACCGCCCGCACCCCGCGGCCCCCCACCCCGGGCCGGCGCACCGGACGGGTCACGACCCCGCCGGTCAGCCCCGGGCGGCGGGCGCCCAGCAACGTGTCCAAGCCGACGTCCGCCGGTTCCTCCGCGGCGGCGACCGGGAGCACGGCGTCGCCGTGCACCGCGGCCCGGGCGGCGGCCGCGAGCGCACCGGCGCTGGCGTACCGCGCCGACGGCACCTTCGCCATGCCGCGCGCCAGCACCGAGTCGAGGTCGGCGGGCAGTTCGGGCCGCAGCGAAGTGACCCGCGGCGCCCGTTCGCTGAGGTGCGCCCGCACCACCGCGTCGCTGGTGTCCAGCGGGAACGGCGGCCCCCCGGTGAGGCACTCGAACAGCACGCAGGCCAGCGAGTAGACGTCCGACCGCGCGTCCGGCTCGGCGCCGTCGAGCACCCGCTCCGGCGCCAGGTAGTGCGGCGTCCCGACGGTCGTCCGCTCGACCGGCGACGCCGCGCCGATCGCCTCGGCCAGCCCGAAGTCGACCAGGTAGACGAAGTCGTGCGGCGCGACCAGCAGGTTCGACGGCTTCACGTCCCGGTGCAGCACCCCGGCGGCGTGCGCGGCGTCCAGCGCGTGGGCCGCCTGCTCGACCAGCGCGACCGCCCGGGCCGCCGGCAGCGCGCCGTCCCGGGCGAGCAGCCGGGCCAGGTCGGAGCCGTCGACCAGCCGCATGTCGATGAACGGCCGGCCGTCGACCTCGCCGAACCGGTGCACCGGGATGACGTGCGGCTCGGTCAGCTGCGCGACCGCGTGGCACTCCGCCGCGAAGCGTGCGGTGAACGCCGGGTCGGCGGCCAGGCCCTCGGGCAGCAGCTTCAGCGCGACGTCCCGCTCGTGCTGCTCGTCGTGGGCCAGGTGCACCTCGCCCATGCCGCCCCGGCCGAGGAGGCCGCGCAGCTCGTACGGACCGAAGTGCGTCGCGTCCGCCACCGGCCACCCCCTGCCGTCCGACTGGGCCTGACGCTAGAGCCGGGTGCCGGCACCGGCGCGCGAGCCGCGCGCCGGCGCCGTCGTCCGGCCCCGTGTTCCCGACGCTCCGCGACCGGTGGGTGACGATCCGCTGCACCCGATCCGGTCGCGCGGCGCCGGACGCGGTCAGGTCAGCCGTCGGGCGGTGGTGAAGCTGCCCATCGCGTCGAGGCTGACCACCTTGACGACGCTGCCGCTGGTCGGTGCGTGCACCATCTGGCCGTTGCCGATGTACATCCCGACATGGCTCACCGGGCTGTAGAAGAACACCAGGTCACCGGGCCGCAGGTCGGCCCGCGACACCGGCGTGCCCAGCTTGGACTGGGACAGGGACGAGTGCGGCAGCTTCACCCCGGCCGCCGCGTAGGCGTACTGGGTGAGCCCGGAGCAGTCGAAGGCGTCCGGGCCGGCCGCGGCCCACACGTAGGGGTCACCCTGCTGGGCGAGCGCGGTGTCGACCGCCTTCTGGGCGGCGCCGTTGGGCGCGGGAGCGGGTGCTGCGGCGACCCCGCCGCCGCCGGAGCTGGAGGCGAAGGCCGGCAGCGGGGTGAGCGCCACCCCGGCTCCGACGAGCACCGCCACGGCGGCGCGGCGGGAGCGGGGCAGGATGGACGTGCGTGCAGTCGTCATCGACGACGGTTCTCCTCGTTCTCGACCGCCTACCGGGTGAGCTGACGGGTTCGGGCGGGAACTCGCCCGGCGGCGCGGTGGCCGCTTCACCCCAGACGTGCGGTGGGTCCCCGGTCCGGCCCGCCCCTGGCGGGGGCGGGCCCGTTCGGCGTGCCCGGCGGGGGTCGCCATCGGCGACGAGGACCCGGCGGGCGCGCTGAACCTATGAGCGGGCGCAGCGCTCCGCAGGGGGACAGCACGTCACGGCTGGTGACCCCGTGTGGTCGGCGCGCCCGGGTGCTCGGGACTCGCCGTCGGTGAACTGCGCGGTTCCGGAAGGGGTGGAGAACACTGCGGAAGACGGCCGCGGACGACTGCGCCGGACGAATTCCCGGGGCCTGCGCGCGTCCCTGCACACCGTGAGCAGCCCGGCCCGCGTGTCAGCGGGCGCGCTGCCAGTCCCGCGGGCTCAGCCCGTACGCCTCCCGGAACCGGCGGGCGAAGTGGCTGGGGTCGGCGAACCCGTGAGCCCGCGCGACGGCAGCCACCGACCGCCGGCGCCCGGCAGGGGAGGCGAGCGCCCTCCGGGCCGCCTCCGGCCGCCCGGGGTGCCGGTCGACCTGGCCGCCGGGGCCGCCGCTCCCCGCTGACCGGGCGGGTCAGCCGGTCGCGACGATCAGCCCTCCGGCGCGGGTGACCCGGTCGGCGCGCACCAGCGCCGACAGCGCGGCCTCCAGGTACGGGATGAGCACCGGGTGGTGCCGGCGGTGGCCGAAGACGGCCAGCGTCTCGTCGAACAGCTCCTCGCGGGTCAGCCCGGCCCGGGCCCGGCACAGCGCCACCATCGCGTTGGCCACCTCCTCCGGCGGCACGTGCTCCAGGGGCCGGTCGGCGTGGTCGGACTGCCGGCGGAAGCCCGCCCAGGACGCCGGGTCCAGCCCCGCCGGCCAGCGGTACTCGGCACCGGGCTCGGGCAGCAGCGCCAGCACGTCCTCGGTGCGCGCCTCGCTCAGCCGGGCCACCCCGAACGCCGCGGCGGTCAGCCGGGCCAGCCGCACCCGGTGCACCGGGCCCTCGGCGGCGATGCCGGCCAGCATCGTGCGGCGCACCGCCCGCGCGGCCTCCGGGTTGGCGAGCTGGTGCAGCAGGCGGGGGTCACCGGCCGGCCGCGGGGTCCACGGCTGGAACGGCTGCTCGCCGGGCAGCACGGCGGGGGCGAGCACCGGCAGCGCCGTGGTGCGCACCGGTTCGCCGAGGTCCTCGTCGTCGAGGTCGTCGAGGTCGTCGAGGTCGTCGGTGTCGTCGAGGTCGTCGTCGTCCAGCTCGTCGTCGGCCGGTTCCGCGACCGGTTCCTCGACGGGCTCCGGGACGGCGGGGCCCGGCGCCGACCGGACCGCCTCCACCAACCGGTCGAGCACGGCCTCCCGGTCGGCCAGCCAGCCGGGCAGCCAGACCCGCTGGACTGCCGGCCACCGCGCGGCCAGCGCCTCCGCCGGCACCAGGTCGCGGTCGGTCACCGTCTCCCGCGCCGCCCACGCGGGGCCGTCGAGCAGCACCGCCAGCACCGGGGGCGCACCCGGGACCCCCACGGCGAGGTCCACCCGGAAGTCCGACGTCCCGACGTCGGTGCGCACAGCCAGGCCGCGGCCGCGCAGCCCGGCGGCGACGTCCTCGCGGTGCGCGTCGGGCCGCCGGTCCGCGGCCGGCTGCGGCGGCCGCGCCCCGGTGGCCACGTCCAGCAGCGCGCGCAGCCGGCGCACCCCGGCGGCCGACGTGGCGCCGCCGGCGAGCAGCGCCGGCGGGAACGACGCGACCACGACGACCTCCCGCCGCGCCCGGGTGACCGCCGCGGTCAGCAGGTGCTCCCCGCCTGAGCGGGCCAGCGGACCCAGGTCGCCGGCCAGCCGGTCGAGGCCCTCGGGCGCGCAACCCAGCGTGAGCAGCACGGTGTCGCACTCCCGCCCGGCCACGTCCGCCGGTTCGCGCACCCACACGGTGCCGTCGGCGAGCGCCTGCAGCAGCCGCTCGTCGCCGGTGGCGCGCAGCCGCTCCTCGACCAGCGCGCGCTGGGCGTCGTGCAGCGCCACCACGCCCACCGACCGGCCCGGGCGCCGCCGCACCTCCGCGACGACCGCGTCGGCCTCCGCGGGGTTGGTGAACCGGTCGTCGGTGGCCGAGCGCAGCACCGCGCCGCCGGTGCGCACCAGCGAGACCGCGGCGCGGCCACCGGGGGAGGGGAACGTGCGGGTGCCGGGCCGGGGCGCGGCGGCGGTCAGCTCCTCGGCCAGCGCCCGGTGCTGCCAGATCAGCTCGCGGCGCGGCACCCCGGCGCGCAGGCACGCCGACAGCAGATCCGCGCCGCCGGCCTGCGCACCGTCGCCCACCACGACCGCCGTCCGGCCACGACCCAGCGCACCGATCGCGTCGACCACGGGCAGCCGCTCGGCGTCCTCCACGAGCACCAGGTCGAACGTGCCGGCCAGCGGCGGCAGCTGCCGGGCGACCGCGGCGGGCGTGGTCAGCACGCAGCGCGGGAGGTCGGCCGGGTCGGCGAACAGCGCCGGCACGTCCGCGGCGGGCTCGGGAGGCGGAGCCTCCACCGCGGGAGCCGGCGTGCCGGCCACCCGCGCGCGCAGCCGGCCGCCGAGCTCGAGCGCGCGGTCGTGCGCCCGCTGCACCGCGGCGGCCTCGGCGGCGCCCAGGCCGGTGGCCGCCGCCCGCTCGGTGAGCGAGGTGCGCGCGAGCCCGCGGTCGAAGGCGGCGACGGCGTCCTCGGCCGGCACCGCGCCGGCGAGCAGCGCGCTGCGCACGCCGGGCAGCTGCGCGGCCTCCAGCAGGTGCAGCGAGCGCAGCAGCTCCAGCCAGCGGGCCAGCGACGGCAGGCCGGGCTCGTCGAGCGCCCGCCCGGCCCGGGTGGCCTCCCAGCGCGGGAACACCCCCTCCTCGCCCGCCCAGTCCGCCAGCTCCGCCCCGCCCGCACCCACGACGGCGAGCAGCGTCTCCAGCGCCGTCCGCAGCGCGGTGAGCGCGGCCGCGTGCAGCGGATCGGGACCGGGCTCGGTGAGCAGGTACCGGCGCAGCGCGGCGGGGAAAGGACCCCGGTCCAGCAGCGCCGCCCGCAGCCGGCGCAGCCGACCGACCTGCCCGTCGAGCAGGTCGGGGGCCAGCAGCGGGTTCCAGTTCCAGGGCACCGTCAGGCCGGGGACGTCGCCCGCCCGGGCGGCCAGGTCGCGGACCTGCTCCTGCACCCCGAGCAGCGCCTCGGCCAGCGCGGGCACGTCGGCGGGCAGCACCTCCACGCCGTCGCGCAGCACCGGCTCCAGCTCCGCGCGCACGGCCAGCAGCCGCTTGGTGCGGCCCAGCCGGCCGGACGCCGCCGCCTCCTGCGCGCCGGCGACGATGCCGGCCAGCGGCAGGTCCAGCGCCGTTGGCCAGGCGACGTCCAGCCCGGGGTGGTCGCTGCCGGCGACCTCCGCCGTCTCGGCCAGCAGCGCGTCGGCCCCGTCGTCCCAGTCCGCCCGCAGCGCCGGCTCCAGGTCCTCCACCCGCAGCACCGGGCCGGCCAGCACGACGGTCAGCACGTCGAGGTCGGCCGGGGTGCGGACGGCCGCGACCACCCGGGCCAGCGGGCCAGCGCTGGGCAGCCGCTCCAGCGCGGCGTCCAGGTCCGCGGCGGCCGTGGCGACGGCGCCCGGGTCGACCGCGTCGCTGCAGACCAGCCCCCACGGGTGACCGGGGCCGGGCAGGGTGGCGGCGGCCCGGCGTGGGAACTCCGCGAGCAGCGACCGCACGGCCGCGACCGTGCGGTCGGAGGCCGTCACGACGAACGCGGGCGGGACCGGCAGCACCGGCAGGTCGGCGTCGGCACCGACCGTGCCGGCGTGCGCGGCGTAGAGCGTGAGCCCCGCGGAGTTCGGCTCGTGCAGCCGGTCCCGGTAGGCGGTGAGCGCGCGGCGGGCGGCGCGCAGCTCCTCGGTCGCGTCGGGTACCGGTGCGACCGGGGCGGGGCCGCCGGCCAGGACCGCACCCAGCCCGGCCGCGGTCAGCCGCTCGGTCAGCGCCTGCCGGGTCGCCCGGGCACCGGCGACGACCAGCACCCGCCGGCCCGCGCCGACGACCGCGGCGGCCAGGGCGGCCACGGTGTGCGTCCGGCCCGTGCCCGGCGCTCCGTCGAGCACGAGCGTCCGGCCGGCGCAGGCGTCCGCGATCGCCGCGAGCTGCCCGGCGTCGGCCGGCAGCGGCAGCCGCGCGGCGAGCTCGTCGAGGTCCGGGTCGACGGTGTCCGCCGGGTCGGGCGCCGGCGGCCGGAAGCGGGTCGCCGGGCCGCTGACCAGCGCGGCCACCAGCGGGTTGCGCATGAACTCGGTGGGGTGCCGGTCGGCGTCGGTGCGCCGCTGCTGCGCGGGCAGCGGCAGCAGCGCCAGCGCCGCCGTGGGCTGCACCCGGGCGGGCAGCCCGGCCCGGGCCAGCGCCGGGGGCAGCGCCGCCAGCACGGCGGCCAGCGCGCCGGGCAGGTCGGCGCGCACGTCCGCGGCCGGCAGGTCCAGCCCGGTGCGCCGGTGCAGCTCGGTGGACAGCCGCTCGTTGACCGCCGGCACCCCGGCCGGGTCCAGCGCCAGCCGGCGGGCGCCGCTGCCGGGCACCCGGGTCAGCGTGACCGGCACGAGCACCAGCGGCGAGCGCACCGGCCGGCCGTCGAGCTCCCAGGCGATCGCGCCGAGGGTCAGGTGCAGCAGGGCGTCGCCGGTCTGCTCGGCCGCCGCGCCGGCCCGGACGGCGAGCGCGTCCAGCCGGCGTCCGTAGCCGTCGCCGGTCAGCTCGGTGTAGACGCCGCCGTGCCCGGTGAGCAGGTCGCCGAGCTGGTGGGCGGGCAGGTCCCGCGCGCTGACGATGCCGCGCCGGCGGTGGACGGCGCCCAGCTGGTCGTCGGGCAGCAGCGTGGCCCCGCCGCCCGCGGCGATCCGCTCGGCCAGGTCGCGCAGCCCGGTGGGGGGCAGGGTGAGCGGCACCGGGGCGGTGTCGCTCAGCCCGTCGTCGGTGCCCAGGTCGAGCAGCTCGTCGGGGAACGCCCAGCGGGCTCCCGCCGCTCCCCGCCGGCGCCGGGGCGCAGGCCCGGGCGCCTCGGGGGCGGGCGGCAGCGGGCCGATGCCGTCGAGCCGGGCCCGGTGCACGTCGGTGACGCCGACCAGCCGGTGCAGGTCGCCGGTCAGCCAGGCGGCGAGCGGGGTGCGGTGCAGGTCGCCGAAGGTCGCCGGCGGCGCGGTCCCGGTCAGCATCGTCGGTTCCACCAGCTGCACCGCTCCGCGCCGGACCAGCGGCACCAGCCCGGCCACGTCGGTCGTCGCGGTGGCCTGGGTGCTGCGGCCGGTGCGCCAGTAGCCGAGGAAGGCGTGCCCGTCGGCGATCCACAGCAGCGGCCGCAGCCCGGCGTGCTCGAACGCGGCGGCCAGCACCACGACGGCGTCCAGGCTGCTGGCCACCCGCTCGTCGAGCACCTCGGTGGGGGTGCGCACCCGCTGGGGCACGTCGGCCCAGCTGTCCGGGGCCGGGCCCGGGCGCACCGCCCGGCGGCGGAACGCCTCGACCAAGGCGGCCGCGGTCTGGTCGATCCGGTGCGCGTCCGACCGCGACGGCTCCCGGCCCGGGTCGCCGGTCGCGGCGCGCAGCAGGTCGGTGGCCGAGCCGACGAGCGCAGCGGCCGCCGGGTCGTCGGGCCGCACGTGCGCGGCGAGGGTCTCCAGCGCGAGCGGACCGGGGGCGGCCAGCCACTCGCCGGGGGCGAGCACCCGCAGCCGGGTGCTGGCGGCGGCGAGCTCCGCGCCGTCGGCGGTCACCCGCACGGTGAGCTCGCCGGCGGCGGGCAGCCCGGGTGAGGCGAGCACGTCGGGATCGGCGAGCAGCCCGACGTCGGCCAGCACGGTGGGGCGGTCCGGCCGGAGGGCGCAACGCAGCTCGACGTCCGGGCCCAGCCGCACCGCCCCGGCCCGGGCGGCGACGGTCACGACGGCGCCGTCGGCCGGTCCGGCGGGGAGCGTGAGCCGCGCGACGAGCGGCACCCGGCCCCGGGCGAGCGCCTCGCCGACCACCGGGACGGCGTCGACCACCACCCGGTCGCGGTCGCCGTCGACGGCGACCGCCGGGCCCGGGGGGACGCCCATGGTCCCTGTGTACCCGGCGGCGGCACCCGTTCCCGGGACCCCGGCGGCCGTGTGTCGCGGCTCAGCCGTCCAGCCAGGCCTCCACCGCGTCCAGCTCGGCGTGGGTGAGCCCGGTCGCGAGGTGGGGGGAGACGACGAAGACCTGCGGGTTCGCGGCCAGCCACTCCCCGGCGTCGGCCGCCTGGTCGGCGAGGTCGTCGTCGATCCAGACGATCCGCCGGCCCGGCTCGGCCGCCGCGACATCCTGCGCGGCGGTCAGCTTCCACCAGCCGGCCAGCGCGCCCCACCGGCCGGCGAACCCGGTCGGCGCCGCCGCCCGCTCGTGCACCCGCAGCCCCCGCGGCAGCCCCATCGGATCGGCGAGCAGCGCGTCGGCGTCCGCCGTCCAGGTGGTCAGCCACTGCAGCTCGACCCGGCCGCTCTCGTGCCAGTCGCGCAGCCGGGCGGTGACCGTGGGGTCCCAGCTGAGCACGTAGCCGTTGAACCGGCCGCGCGCCCAGCCCGCCGGCAGCTCCGGGGTGAGCGCGTTGAGCACGCCGTCGACGTCGAGCAGCAGCACCGGGGGAGCGGTCACCGGGCCAGCAGCCGGCGCAGCCACCGCACCCGCGCGGCCCGCGCCTCCCGGGACAGCTGCGCCTGCGGGGCGAACCCGTCGAAGCCGTGGAAGCCACCGGGCCAGACGTGCAGCTCCGCCTCGCCACCGGCCTGCCAGATGCGGCCGGCGTAGGCGACGTCCTCGTCGCGGAAGGTCTCCGCGCTGCCCACGTCGATGAACGCCGGCGGCAGGCCGGCGAGGTCCGCCGCCCGCGCCGGTGCGGCGTAGGGGGAGACGTCCGGGCCGCCGCGGGCGTCGCCGAGCAGCGCCGTCCAGCCGGTCTCGTTGCTGGTGCGGTCCCACACGCCGCGCCCGGCCATCTGCCGCGCGGAGACCGTCTCGTTGCGGTCGTCGAGCATCGGGCAGATCAGCAGCTGACCGGCCAGCGCCGGGGCGCCGCGGTCGCGGGCCATCAGCGCGAGCGCCGCGGCCAGCCCGCCGCCGGCGCTCGCCCCGGCCACCACGATCCGAGCCGGGTCGAGGCCCAGCTCGGTCGCGTGCTCGGCGGTCCAGACCAGCCCGGCCCAGCAGTCCTCGACCGGGCCGGGGTGCGGCGTCTCCGGTGCCAGCCGGTACTCCACCGAGACGACGGCGAGGTCCAGCTCCTCCGCCCAGTCGACGATGTCGGCGACCCCGCTGCGGTTGTCGCCGAGGACCATCCCGCCGCCGTGGGTGTGGTAGACGACCGGCACCGGGGCCCCGGTGCGCGCCGGCCGGATGACCAGCAGCGACACGTCCGGGGCGCCGGCCGGCCCGGGCACGGTGCGCTCCTCGACGGTGAACCGGCCGCCGCGGGAGAGCTCCTCGTCGGTCGGCGGCGGCACGGGCGGGGCGGCGCCGCGGCGCAGCGCGACCATCTCCGGGGTGATCGACGGCGGGAGCACACCGGCCAGCGGCGCCAGGGCCGCGGCCAGCTCCGGGTCGAAGGGCGGCGGCGGGCCGACCGGGTCGGTCGGGGCGGACGTCGGCGTCACGGGACCTCCAGCTGCGGGGCGGCCGGGGGTGACCGCGGTCTCATCCTGGCGTCCCGACCCGGGCCGGGCGAGCAGGGGTCAGAGGTAGCCCCCGATGTCGGTTCCCCGCCGGACGGTCGGCAGCCTGCGCTCCTCGCGCAGCGCGTACAGCTCGGCCAGGGTCACCGGGCCGGTGGGGGCGGGGCTGTCCGGGCCGAGCCAGGCCTGCGCCTCCGCCGGGGACAGCGGGGAGAACTCGACCGCGCTCAGGCACCGCCCGGGCCGGGTGATCGCCGGGTGCAGCGCGCCCAGGTCCTCGTTCGTGGTGAGCAGCACCACCACCCGCAGGCCGTGCCCGAGGATGCCGTCGCACAGGTTGAGCAGCCGGCCCAGCGACGCCCCGGCCCGCAGCTTCGCGTCGCTGCGCAGGTACTCGTCGCAGTCCTCGGCGACCACCAGCCGCCACCGGCCGGGGTCCTCGTCGACGTCGTCCTCGTCGCCGCCGGCCACCTCGAGGAGGTACTGCGGGCTGGCGAACAGCTGCTCGGGGTCGGTCACGTAGTGGGTGTCGCACCAGCCCGACCACGCCCGGCTCAGCGCCCGGGCCGCGGTGGTCTTGCCGGTACCCGGGGCGCCGTGCCAGAGCACCAGCCGGCCCGTGCGCCCCTCGAGGTCGGTCAGCGCGAGCAGCGGGTCCAGGCCGGCGGCGGTGCTGCCGGCGTAGTTGCCCACCACGTCCGGCCACTGCGGCGTCGACACCGTGCGCGCCGCGCTCGTCGCGGTGTCCTGGGAGCTCGACCAGAACCGCATCCGCACGGTGCCCTCGGGCAGCGCGACCGCCGTCCGGGCGCTCCCGACCAGCCGGTCCAGCACCTCCTCGACCCGCCGCAGGTCGGCGCCGATGACCGTGGCGTGCGTGATGCCCCACCGCACGGACAGGTGCACGATCGCGCCGTCGAGGTCGGCCAGCACCGCGCGCCACTTCTCCGCGCGCTGGTCCAGCCGGACCCGCGCGCCGTCCGGGAGCAGTGCGCGCAGGTCGTCGACGGCACCGGGCACCTCGGCCGCCCGGTGGTAGGGCATCGCGCCGGTCCACTGGGCGTGCAGCAGCACTGCGTCACTGATGTCCTCGACGTCCGACAGCTGGACGCCGGGGACGACGGTGCCCGAGGGCGAGCCGGGCAGCGCGGCGGTCACGGGTCCTCCTGGGGAGCGGGGAGCAGAGCCCGCGAACTCTACGGCCGGCCGCCGACGGCCACACCTGCATTCCGCCGCTGCCGACACGCACGACCTGCCCGTGGGCGCACACCGGCTGGGGGATGCTCGACCCTTCCCCCGCACGGAGCCCGCACGGAGCAAGGAGACGACATGAAGGCCCGGTACCTGGGCGGCCTGGTCGCCGCCGGGCTCGCGCTCGGCGGCCTCACCGGCTGCAGCGGGGACGACGAGCAGCCCGCCGCCGCGCCCCGGACCACGAGCGCCGCGCCGACCCCCACGCCCACCCCGCCGCCCCCGCCGCCGCCGACCTGGCCGCTCACCGGGCTGACCGCGAGCTCGGCCACCGGTGACGTCACCGAGCGCCCGGCGCTGGCGATCAAGGTGGAGAACTCCGTCGACGCGCGCCCGCAGACCGGGCTGGACGCCGCCGACGTCGTCTGGGAGCAGGTCGTCGAGGGCGGCATCACCCGGTTCGTCGCCGTCTACCAGTCGACGCTGCCGCCGCAAATCGGGCCCGTGCGCTCGGTCCGGCCGATGGACCCGGCGATCGCCGCCCCGCTGCACGGCCTGCTCGCGTTCTCCGGCGGCGTGCCCGCGTACGTGCAGGCCGCCCGGGACGCCGGGCTGCAGGTGGTCAGCCAGGACTCCGGCGCCGCCGGCTTCTCCCGGGTCAGCACCCGCAAGGCACCGCACAACGTCTACGCCGACCCCACCGTGCTCGTCGGGCAGGCCGACGATGCGCACAAGGCGTCGCCGCAGCCGCAGTTCGAGTTCGGCCAGCCGCCGACCGCCGGCACCCCCGCCACCCGGCTGGACCTGACCATGTCCGGGGTCAGCCACCCGCGGTGGACGTGGAACGGGCAGGCCTGGCTGCGCGCCGAGGGCCAGCAGCCGGCGGTCACCGCCGACGGCCGGCAGCTCGCGGCCACCAACGTCGTCGTGCTGCGGGTCGACGTCGTGCAGACCACCGCCCGCGACCCGGCCGGCAACCCGGTGCCCGAGACGCAGATGGTCGGCTCGGGCGCGGCGACCGTCGCGGTCGGCGGCACCACCGTCGAGGCGCGGTGGGCGAAGAACGCGGTCGGCGACCGGGTCGCGCTCACCGGTGCCGCCGACGGCATGCCGGTGCGGCTCGCCCCGGGCACCACCTGGGTCGAGCTGGTGCCCAACGGCTCCGGCGGCGTGGCGGTCGGCTGAGGCGCTGGTCGCGCCTCAGCCGACCACCGGGATCAGCGCCGGACCTCGGCGGTGCCGATCGTCTTCGTCGGGAACCCGAGGGTCTGCAGCACCGTGCTGATCCCCGCGTTCGCGGCGCCGGCGACCACCACGATCACGTCGTCCGGCGTGCGCACCGTCGTCACCAGGTCGTCGTCCGCGACCTGGTCGATGCCCGACGCCGACGCCTCGTCGAACGCCGAGACGCCCGGGGCGTTCTCGAACACCGCGGTCGAGTCGCCGCGACCGGCGGCGCGCAGCTGCCCCGCCGTCCGGCCGCTGTGCTCGGCCAGGTACTCGCGCACGTCCTGCTTGGAGAACCCACCCCCGGCCAGCAGCTGCGCGTGCTCGGGACCGATCACCACCACGACCCGGCGGAACCGGCGGGTCATCGACCCGATCCGGCCGCAGGTGTCGGCGAGGTCGTTGAGCACCGCCTTCGGGTCACCGGTGTTGCGGTTGTCGACGTGCTCGGTGCTGCGGGTGTGCACCGCCGACACCGCGCTGACGCCGGGCGCGTGGCCCAGCGTCTCCGACAGCGGCTCCCAGGGGCTCTCCTCCTCGTTCTCCGCGATGCAGAGCGAGTACTTGCCGGGGAAGCCCTGGGTGGCCTGGTCCAGCTCGTGCGGCCGGATGCCGTAGGCGTTCATGATGA
The DNA here is from genome assembly GCF_040659695.1 of Modestobacter sp. NPDC049651. Lineage (NCBI taxonomy): Bacteria > Bacillati > Actinomycetota > Actinomycetes > Geodermatophilales > Geodermatophilaceae > Modestobacter > Modestobacter sp. NPDC049651. The sequence continues at coordinate 575,015 of NZ_JBFAOG010000001.1, read as the reverse complement.
TCAGCCGCAGCGCGCGGCCGACCGTCGCGTTCGCCCGGAAGCCCGGCCCGAACACGTTGCCCTTGGCGTTGAAGCCCAGGTCGGCGCGCACCGGGCCGTTGACCACCAGCAGCGGACCCCCGCCGGTGGTGCTCTGCCAGCCGCCCAGCCCCGGCCAGCCCTCGTCGACGGTCGCCTCGAGCGCGGCCAGCACCACCGGGAAGTGCTCCGGCCGGCAGCCGGCCATCGCGGCGTTGATCGCCGCGGCCTCCACCGTGCAGCCGCGCTTGACCTGCTTCATCGTCCAGAGGACCTCGGACGGCGAGCGGTCGGTGTGCTCGAGGAACCGGTGCACCAGGCTCGGGATCGGCGGGACGACGGGCAGCCCGTCGGTCCAGCCGCGCTCGTGGCACTCCTCGATCGCCGCGATCAGCTCCTCGGGGCTGAAGGCGGTCTGCTGCTCGGTCACGGTGCCTCCCCGCGCAGGACGGCCAGCACCTGCGGTGCGGCGAGTGCGGCGTGCTTCGCGATGCCCTCGGCGTCCAGGCTGCTCACCGGGTGCGGCACGACCGCGAACGTGTAACCGGGGGCGCCCTGGATCGTCGCCATGGCGTCGGCGCTCGCCTTGAGGGCGTCGGTGCAGATGGCCACCGACGGGATGCCCCGCTTCTCCATCAGGATGACGTCGGCCACACTGGCCGCGCTGCAGCTGCCCTAATCACCGACCGCTTCGATGACCAGGTCGCACCCGGCCGCGATCTCGTCGAGCAGCTCGTCGGGGGCCGGCCAGGTCGCCGGCACCTTCTTCCAGATCACCTCGGACGGCGCCAGCTCCGGCTCGACGATCGCGAAGACCGCCTCCAGCAGCTCTCGGGCGTTGTGCTTGCCGTTGTCCATCAGGACCAGGCGCTTGCCGCGCAGGTCGGCGGGGCGGTCGGCGAGCAGCACCGCTGCCCCCTCGGCCTGCACCGTCGGGTCCATCAGCTCGAAACCCACAGCCATGGCCACTCCTCTCGGTTGCCAGTGATGGCGGTCACGCTAGGCAGCGGCGGCGGTGAGTGCAGGTCGTCGTCCGGTTGGTGGAAGACGTATCGCCGTCCGGGCTCCTGCGGGTCGACCCGGCCGTCCGCCGGGTTGAGCCGGGCGGCCTGAGGTGGAGCCGTGCCGTGGCACGGCTCCACCTCGGTCGGTGCGGGTCGACCCTGGCGCCGGGCGGGTCGACCCGGGCGGGACGGCGGGGGGTCAGGCCGGACGGCGGCCCACCCAGCCGGCCGCGGCCATGCCCAGCCCGAAGACGACGGTGCCCGGGATGATCCCCCAGCCCTCGACCGGCAGCACCCCGCCGGCCAGCACGCCCCCGACGGTGATCGCCGGCAGCGCCAGCGCGACCGCCGCGGGCAGCAGCCGGTGCCGCAGCGCCCCGACGCAGACCAGCAGCGGGCCGAGCAGCGTCGCGGTGCCGGCGAGCGCCGAGAACCAGGCGATGGACTCCTCGAGCTCGTGGAAGTGCGAGTGACCCATCAGCGGCGCCACGTACCCCTCGGTGATGCTGCCGATCGGCATGAGCACCAGCCCGACCCACAGGACGGCGAGCCCGGCGGTGGCCAGCCGGGACGGCGCCAGCCGGCGGAACAGCACACCGATCCCGGCGGCCATCAGCACCGCGCCGGCGCCGAACGTCAGGTGGGCGGCGAGCCAGGTCGGTGCCTCCAGCGCGGCGTCGTCGTGCCGCATCGGGTGCAGCGCGTTGCCGACGGCGAACAGCACCCCGCCGGCGACGACCGACAGCGCGGCCAGCGGCGGGCGGCCGGCCGGGGCGCGGTGCCCGGGAGCGGGGGAGGAGGTGGTGGGGGCGAGCGTGGCGGTCATGGCGTCCTCGTCGGGTGCGGCGGCTCCACGGTGAGCCGGTCGGGGCAGACCGTCGCCGCCCCCACTTGCCGGGCACTTGCGGCGCCGCGGCAAGTCGGCCGCAAGTGCGCCGGTGCACGGTCCTCGGCATCCACAAACCCCCACCGAGGAGGACCCGATGACCACCACCGCCCCGTTCCCCGTCACCCCCCGCCGCGACGGCGACCCGGTGCCCGACGTCCTGGGCATGCGCCTGGCGCACCGCACGATGCTCAAGGACGCCGCCCGGCTCACCACCCGCGCCGAGCAGTTCGCCGCCGGCGCGAGCGGCGACGTGCCGGCCTTCAGCGCCTACGTCCGCGACTACGCCTTCTCCGTGCACCACCACCACACGGTGGAGGACGAGATCCTCTGGCCGGTGATCGTCGAGTCGGCCGGGCCGCACGTCGACCTCTCCGAGCTCAGCGACGACCACGCGGCGCTGGACCCGCTGCTCGAGCGGCTGCGGTCGACCGCCGACGGGTTCGCCGCCCGCCCGGCCGAGGACTCCGCGACCGCGCTGGCCACGGCGCTGGCCGAGCTGCGCGACACCCTCACCGAGCACATCGCCGAGGAGGAGGCGGAGGTGTTCCCGGTGATCGAGCGGCACCTGTCGGTGCGGGACTGGGCGCAGGTCGAGGCGCGCATCCGGAAGCGGGCGAAGATGTCGTTCGAGGCGCCGCGCAACGTGCTCGCGGCGACGCCGGCGGAGCTGGCGAAGGTCAAGGCCGAGGGCGGGCTGCCGATCAAGGTGCTCATCGCGCTGCTGGTGCCGCCGTTCCGCCGCCGGGAGCGCGCGGTGTTCGGCAGCTAGAGGTCGAGCCCGGCGAGCTGGCGGGCCAGCTCCTCGCGCAGCCGGGCCGCCCCCGCCCGGTGGGCAGCCGCGGCCGCGGGGTCGCCGACGGCGTCGGCCACCGCGGCCAGCGCGTCGTCGACCGGGCCGACCACCAGCGTCCCCGACTCCAGCCCGGCCACCCGCCCCGCCCAGGGCAGCAGGTCGGCGTAGGCGGCGCGCGCCACCGGCAGGTCGCCCAGCCCGACGGCGGCGTGCGCGCGCAGCACGGTGGTCACCAGCCAGTAGTAGTCGCGGGCGATCGGACGGCGGACCGGCCACACCGCCCGCGCCTCGTCCGGCCGCCCGGCGTCGAGCAGGCCGAGGACGACGGCGTCGGTGAGCGCGCCGGGCATCGCGGCGCGCAGCCACTCGAGGTCGGCCAGCGCGCCGGACAGGTCGCCGCGGTTCCAGCCGGCGGTGAACCGGCCGATGATCGCCATCAGCTCGCCGTTCATCGCGCCGGACTCCGCCAGCCGCGCGGCCACGGCCTCGTAGCGGGCCCGGCCCTCGTCCGGCCGGCCGGCGAGCACCAGCAGCGCGCCGGAGAAGATGTGCAGCGCGCCCAGCAGGTGCGCGAGCTGACCGGTGCCGGCCAGCGTCACCGCGGTGTCGGCGTGCCGGCGGGCGGTGGCCAGGTCGGTGCGCGCCCCGGCCGCCAGGAACAGCAGCCAGTGCGCCACCGCCAGGTGGTCGGGCTGGCCGGCCGCGGCGGCGCGGTACTGCTCGGCGAGGGCATCGCGCTCGGCGGCCAGGTCCGGGCCCAGCGCGTAGTAGCAGCGCGCGTTCAGCGCCAGGCACCGCAGCCGCTCGTCGTCCACCGCCCGGGCGAGCTCCAGCGCCTCCCGGCCGGCCTCCCCGGCGCGGTCGTCGTCGACCCCCTCGACCTCCCGGAACAGCGCGACCAGCAGCCGGCAGCGGACGTCGCCGGGCAGCCCCGCACCCGCGTCGGTGTCCAGCAGCTCCAGCAGCGGGCCGAGCAGCTCGGGGTCCTGCGCGCCGTCGTCGCGGACGGTCCACACCAGCGGCGCGTCCCAGGCGGCCAGCGCCTCGACCAGCGGCTCCCGGCGGCCCAGCCGGGCGGCGGCCCGGACGGCGTCGCGCTGCTGGCCGCGGGCGGTGACGATGTCGCCGGCCCGGGCGTGCGCGGCGATCGAGGGCACCAGCAGGTCGAGCAGCGCCTCGTCACCCCCGGGGCCGCCGGCCAGCGCGTGCAGCCGCAGCGCCGAGGCCCACTGCCGCGCGGCCTCGGCCGGGGCGCCCAGCTCCGTCGCCGCCCGGGCCGCGGCGACGGCGAACGGCACCGCGTCGGCGGCCGTCGTCGGACCGGCGGCGGCCGCCGCGTGGTGGGCCAGCGTCATCGGGTCGGCGCCGCCCCGGGCGCGCAGCGCGGCCAGCGCGGCGGCGTGCAGCCGGGCCCGGCGCAGCAGCGGGGTGCCCTCGTAGAGCGCGTCGCGCACCAGGGCGTGGGTGAACCGCACCCGGCCGGGCGCGGGCTCGTCGAGCAGCCCGGCGAGCACCGCGGTCTCCAGGCCGTCGAGCAGCTCGTCGGGATCGCGGCCGGCCACCTCTGCCAGCAGGTCGACGTCGACCTCGCGGCCAAGCACGGCGGCCTGCCGCAGCGCCGTCCCGGCCGGGCCGGGCAGCCGCTCGACCCGGCGGCGCAGCACGTCGCGCACCCCGGCCGGGACGGCGGTGCGCGCGGCGGCGCGGCCCTCGGCGACCAGCAGCCGGGTGAGCTCGCGGACGTACAGCGGGTTGCCGTCGGTGCGCTCCCGCAGCAGCGCCACCTCCGGGCCGGTCACGTCGGCCAGCCCGAACCGGCGGGCCAGCACCGCGACGCCGGCCTCGTCGAGCCCGGTCAGCGGCAGGTGCAGCGACGGCACACCGGCCAGCGCCGCGCGGGTCGCCGACAGCGCGTCGCCGCCCTCGCCGGTGCGCTCGGTGGCCAGCACGACGACCGGCTCCCCGGCGAGCAGGTCGGCGAGCTGGCGCAGCAGCTGCAGGGTCAGCTCGTCGGCGCGGTGCACGTCGTCCAGCACCACCAGCACCGGGTGCTCGCGGGCGGTCGCGCGCAGCCGGTCGGCGAGCGCGCGGGCCGACCAGAAGGCGTTGGGCGCCGCGCCGCCGAGCAGCTCGGCGTCCTCGAGGTCCGGGGAGCCGAGGTCCGCGGCCACCTCGCGCCAGGCCCAGGCCGGCGGGGCGCCGTCGACCTCGGGGCAGCGGCCCACCGCGACCCGCCAGCCCCGCTCGCGCAGCGCGGTGGCCGCGGCCTCGGCGAGCGTCGTCTTGCCGGCGCCCGGCTCGCCGTCCAGCCACACCAGCCGCAGCCCGGGGCCGTCCGCGACCGCGAGCAGCCGGGCGAGCTCCGCGGTGCGGCCCAGCGACGGCGGGGGAGCGGGCGCCGGCCCGGGAGCCGCGGGCGGGGTGCCGGGCCGGTCGAGCACCGGCGCCTGGTCGAGCACCGCGGCCTCCAGCGCGCGCAGCGCGGGACCCGGGTCGACGCCGAGCTCGTCGGCGAGGTGGTCGCGCGCCCGGCGCAGCACCGCCAGCGCGTCGCCCTGCCGGCCGGTCCGGTACAGCGCCAGCGCGAGCAGCCGCACCGCCTCCTCGCGGGCCGGGTGCGCCTGCAGGTGGTGCTCCAGCACCGGGACGACGGCCGCCGCGGCCCCCAGCTCCAGGTCGGCCGCCGCGCGCTCCTCGACCGCCGACAGCCGCAGCTCGTCGAGCCGGACCACCTCGGGCGCCGCCCAGGCGGTGTCGGCGAACTCCGCGTAGGCCGGGCCCGACCAGCACGCGAGCGCCTCGTCCAGCAGCGCGCGGCGGGCGGCGGGACCCGCGGCGGCCCGGGCCCGGTCGACCAGCGCGCCGAACCGCCAGGCGTCGACGGCGTCCGCGGGCAGCTGCAGGCGGTAGCCGGGCGCCGCGCTGACGAGCACGGTCGCCGCCTCCCGCCGTCCGCGGGCCGGTTCGAGCGCGCGGCGCAGGTGGCTGACGTGCACCTGCAGGGCGGCCAGCGCCTTGGGCGGCGGCTCGCCGGCCCACAGGTCGTCGACGATCCGGTCGGCGGAGACGACGTGGCCGCCGGCGGCGGCGAGCCGGGCGAGCACCGAGCGCTGCCGCGGACCGCCCAGCGGCGGCGCGGCCCCGTCGACGAGCGCGCGCACCGGACCGAGCACGCAGACCTGGACCCCGCTGGACATGGTGCCGGGGAAGGTATCGCCCGGGGGGCCGTTCCGCACAGCACCGCCGAGTTGCTCCCGCCACGCAACCGGTTCCGCATCGTCTGTGGGGGTGCTGGACACAGGCTGTGGCGCCGCGCGCGGCCCGCCCGGGAGCCGTCGCCGCACCCGTTCCCGGACGGCGTCCGCGCTGGCAGGTTCCGCGGCGTTTCTCGGGGACCCTCGGAGCTGAGGAGAGACCAGATGAGGTATCGCAGGACGGCGGCCGGTGCGGCGACCGCGACGGCGCTGGTGCTGGCCTTCCCGGCCACGGCCAGCGCGCACGGCGGGGGCGACCACGCCCCGGTCACCACCGTGGCGTCCGGTCTCCAGGGACCCCGCCAGCTGAGCGACTGGTACGGCAGCAAGCTGCTGGTCGCGGAGTCCGACTCCGGGGAGGTGTCCTCGGTCGACCGGTACAGCGGCGAGGTGCACACGCTGCTGACCGGGCTGGGCAGCCCGCAGGGCGTCGACTCCTCGCGCGGGAAGATCTACGTGGCGGTCGGCGAGGCCGGCGGCCCGCCCGACTCGGGCACCCCCGCGCCGCCGCCGGGCACGCCCAGCGCAGAGGTGGTGGAGGCGACACCGGACGGCCACGTGCTGCGCACGTGGGACCTGCTGCAGTACGAGAAGGACAACAACCCCGACGGCCAGGTCCAGCTCGTCAACGGCCAGCCGGTCGACGCGCTGTCCAACCCGTTCGGCGTGCTCGCCCAGCGGCACCGGGTGCTCGTCGCGGACGCCGGTGCCAACGACGTGCTGTCGATCGACCTGCGCAGCGGGAAGATCAGCACCTTCTTCGTCCCACCGACGGTCACCGACGTCGCGGGCTGCCAGAACGCCAACCCCGGCACGCAGGGCTGCGACCCGGTGCCGACCGAGATCACCGAGGGTCCGGACGGGCTGATCTACGTCGGCTCGCTCGGCGCGGAGACCCCGGGTGCGGGCCGGGTCTACGTGCTCGACCAGTGGGGTCACGTGGTGCGGGTGATCAAGGGCCTGACCTCGGTCACCGGTGTGGCCGTCGACCGGCGGGGCAACGTCTACGCGTCCAACGTGGTCAAGGGTGCGCCGGAAGGTGACGGCCCGCCGCCGGCCGGCTTCGACCCGGCGACGGTCGGTGAGATCACCAGGATCGACCGGTGGGACAACCGCTCGACCGCGCACGTGACGATGCCCAGCGGCCTGGAGTACGAGGACGGCGCGCTGTACGCCTCGGCGTGGAGCATCGCCGGCTTCGTGGGGCTGCCGAACCGTGGCGAGGTGGTGCGCGTCGACCGCAGCGCCTTCAGCGGCTGAGGTGAGCCGGCAGCGGTGAGCGCGGTGGCGGGGCCCGGGACGACACGTCCCGGGCCCCGCTGCCGTGGCTAGGGTCGGGACGTGTCCCGGGCCGACCGCACCGCCGCCGTCGCCGCCGTGCCGCTGGCCCGCGCCGCCCGGCTGTCGGCTGCCGCGCTCACCCGGCAGTGGCGGCTCCCGCCGGCCCGCAACGGCGTCCGGGTGCTGGGCGGCCTCGACGTCCCGGTGCGCGACCGCACCCGGCTGCGCACCGACGTGTACCTCCCCGACACCGACGGGCCGCACCCCACCGTCCTGCTGCGCTCGCCGTACGGCCGGGGCTGGCAGTTCAGCGTCTTCCTGGTGCTGCCCTACGCCGCCCGCGGCTACGCGGTCGTGCTGCAGAGCGTGCGCGGCACGTTCGGCTCCGGCGGTGACTTCCGGCCGGTGGTCGACGAGGAGCACGACGGCCAGGACACCGTGGCCTGGCTGCGCGAGCAGCCGTGGTTCGACGGCCGGCTGGCCACCCTGGGGCCCAGCTACCTCGGCTACACGCAGTGGGCGCTGGCGCTGGACCCGCCGCCGGAGCTGCAGGCGATGGTGCTCTACATCGGCCCGCACGACCTGGCCGGCGCCGGCATGGAGAACGGCGCCTTCCAGCTCGCCAACCTGGCCACCTGGACCGAGCTGATCGCGCACCAGGAGCGGGTCGGCACGCTGCAGGGCAACGTCCGGCTGATGACGGCGGAGCGCCGGCTGGCCCCGCACCTGGCCCGGCTGCCGCTGGCCGGGCTCGCCGAGCGGCTCGGGGGTGTGCCGGTGCCCTGGTTCGAGGAGTGGATCGCCCACCCCGACCTCGACGACCCCTACTGGGACCGCTACCGGGCCACCGCCGCGGTGCACTCCTCGACGGTCCCGGCGCTGCTGGTCGGCGGCTGGCAGGACTGGTTCCTGGAGCAGACGCTGGAGCAGTACCGGGTGCTGCGCGACCGCGGGGTGGACGTCGGGCTGACCGTCGGCCCCTTCGCGCACCTGAACCTGGACTCCGCGCTGGCGGTGCGCGAGTCGCTGGCCTGGCTGGACGCGCAGCTCGGCGACGGCCCGCCGCGGCCGGACCGGGTGCGGGTGTTCGTCACCGGCGCGGACCGCTGGCGGGCGCTGCCGGACTGGCCGCCGGCCACCCGCGACCGCACGTGGCAGCTCGCCGCCGGCCGGCTCGTCGACGGGCCGGGGGACGACGGCACGACGGTGTTCCGGTACGACCCGGTGGACCCGACCCCGTCGGTGGGCGGGCGCACGCTCGGCCGGCTCGCGGGTCGGCGGGACAACACCGGGCTGGAGGCGCGGGACGACGTCCGGACCTTCACCACCGACCCGCTGCCCGCCCCGGTCGAGCTGCTCGGCGCGGCCCGGGTGCGGCTCGTGGCCGACCCGGACAACCCGCACGCCGACCTGTTCGTCCGGCTCACCGACGTCGACCGGCGCGGCCGCTCGGTCAACGTCACCGACCGGCTGGTGCGGCTGGACCCCGTGGCCGGCGAGCCCGCGCCGGCCGGACAGCGGACGGTCGAGACGACCCTGCCGGAGACCGCGCACCGGTTCGCCGCCGGGCACCGGCTGCGGCTGCAGGTGTCCGGCGGCGCGCACCCGCGGTTCGCCCGCAACCTCGGCGCCGGCGAACCGCTGGGGGAGGCCACCCGCGCGGTGCCGGTGACCCACCGGCTCCGGCACGCCGGCTCGGCGGTCACCCTGCCGCTCGGCTGACTCCCAGCGCCTCGCGCAGCCCGGCCAGCCACACCTGCGGCCGCTCCCAGGCGGCGAAGTGGCCGCCGGAGTCCTCCTCGCGCCAGCCGCGCAGGTCGAACGCCCGCTCGGCGACCGGCCGCGCCACCCGGATCAGCTCGCCGGGGAACTGCTGCACCACCGTCGGCACGTCCATCCGGCCGACGTCCGGGCTGCGGTGCGCGTACGGCGCGAACGAGGTGCCGATCGCGCCGGTGACCCAGTAGGCGGTGATCCAGGTGAGCAGGTCCGCGCGGGACCACACCTGCTCGACGTCCCCGCCGGAGTCGCTCCAGTCGCGCAGCTTCTCCACGATCCAGGCGGCCAGCCCGGCGGGGGAGTCGCCGAGCGCTGCGGCCAGGGTGTGCGGCCGGGTGGCCTGCTCCAGCGCGTAGGCGCCGTCGGCGAGCCGCCACCGCAGCACCTGCTGCTGCAGCTCCCGCTCCTCGGCGGTCGGGCCGCCGTCGGTGACCACGTTGGTCGGGACGTCGGTGAGGTGCAGCGCCGCCAGCCGGTCCCGGTGCCGGGAGGCCAGCCCGACCGCGACGCCGCGGCCGATGTCGCCGGCGGAGACCACGGCGCGGTCGTACCCGAGCGCGGTCAGCGCGTCGGCGACCAGGTCGGACATCAGCGCGCTCGACAGGTCCGGGTCGTCGACCGGCGCGGCGAACGGGTAGCCGGGCAGAGCCGGGACGACGACGTGCACGTCGGTGAGCTGCGGCAGCACCCGCTCGTAGCGCAGCACCGAGTCCGGCCAGCCGTGCAGCAGGACGACGACCGGGGCACCGGGGTCGGCGGCGCGCTGGTGGACGACCCGCAGCGCGCCGGCGCGCTCCCACGGCAGTGCGCGGATCCGCTCCTCGTGCGGCCGCCAGTCGTACTCCTCGGCCCACCACCGCACCAGCTCGGCGAGGTACCCGGCCTCGGTGCCCCGGTCCCAGCCGGCGGTGCCGGTGCCCGCGACCGGGCGGTGCGCGCGCAGCCGCTGCCGCAGGTCGTCGAGCACCTCCGGTGCCACGGGCGGGGGTGCAGCGTCGTCCATGCGGGATCTCCTCAGCTCACGCGGAAGACCGGCCAGCCGATCTCGGTGCGCCACTCTGCCGCATCGGGGGTGTCGCGGGGCCCGACCAGGTAGTGCTCGCGCACCGGGCCGGCCACCGCCAGCGCGTGCTCGACCACCCAGGCGCCGAGCTCGCCGTAGGTGACGTCGATGTCGTCGTGCTCGCCGCGGTGGGTGGTCACAGCCAGCTCGGCGGCCGGCAGGTCCGCCGGGCGGACCCGGCCGGCCACCGGCGGGTGCGCGGTCGGCAGGTAGAGCAGCGCGGTTCCGGCGCCGTCGGTGAACAGCGCGTTGTCGTACAGCCCGCCGGGTGGGCCGACGGGCTCCGGGACGGCGGCGTCGAGCTCGGCCATCGCCGCGGCATACCAGGCGATCACGTCGTCGTCCCGCACGGTCGCCTCGACCGCGGCGACCGTCGTGGCCGGCACCCGCCGCAGCTCGACGTCCAGCCCGGTCGGCTGGAGCAGCCGGCGCAGGCTGGTCACCGCGGCCCGGGTGCGGTCGAGCTGCTCCTCCAGCCGGCGCAGGTGGCCGGCGACGAGGTCGGCGCGGGTGCCGGGGTCGGGGGTGGCGAGGATCCGCTGCACGTCGGCGAGCGGCACGTCGAGCTCGCGCAGCCGGTGGATCACCTGCGCGGTCGGGATCTGCTCGGGCGTGTACCGGCGGTAGCCGGTGAACGGGTCGACCGCGGCCGGCGCCAGCAGCCCCGCGTCGTGGTAGCGGCGCAGGGTGCGGACGCTGAGGTGGGTCAGCGAGGAGAACTCACCGATCGACAGCACGCTGCGACTCTGCACCCTCTCCCCGGGGGAGGGTCGAGCCCGGGCCGTCGAGCAGCTGCTGCCAGGCGGGTCCGAGCGTGCGGCCGTAGGAATGACCGCTGCCGGGCGGCCCGTCCAGCGAGGTCACCAGCGCGCCGGTCGTCTGCCAGAAGGTGACCACCGGCAGCCACGGCAGCCCGGCGCGCGGCGTCGCCAGCAGCCCGGGACGCCACCAGGCCACCGGGTCGTCGACGTTGCGCACCTCGACGCAACCGGGCACCGGCGGTCCGCCGGCCGAGCCGGGCAGGCCGGCCAGCAGGCAGCCGTCGACCGGCGTCGTCCGGACGGCGGACGCCGCGGCGACCGCGCCGAGGCTCTCGCCGAACACCAGCAGCCGGGGCCGGGTGGCCGCCGGCAGCGCGGCCAGCTGGGTGCGCACCGCGCGGAGCACCGCGGCCGCGGACCGGTCCGCCCGCTGCGGGCCGCGCAGGTACTCCAGCCAGCTCGGCTGCTCGGCGTACTGCACGGTCACCGTCGCGACGTCGCCGCCGCTGCGCCGCTCCAGCTCGCCGACCGCCCGCCAGTCGACCCACCCCGACCCGGTCGGGACGGCGACCAGCACGGTCGACCGGGCGGTGCCGCCGGCCCGCACCAGCCGGGTCACCGCGGCCCGTGCCCGGTCGGCGTCGGTGCGGCCGGCGGCGAGCGGCACCGTGATGCGCAGCGGGCCCGCGCCCGGCACGCCGGGCACCGCGGACACCGGGCCCACCGCGGGCGGCCCGGCCGTCGCGCTGCCGGGCGCGCCGACCAGGACCAGCAGGACGGCGAGCGGTGCGGCCAGCCGGAGCCGCCGCCGCGCGGGCGACCGCAGCAGGGCGACGAGCCCGCCGACCGCCCGCACCGCGAGCCAGCCGGTCAGCCCGGCGAGCACCGCGGCGGTCAGCCGCACCCAGGTCGGCGGGGTCAGCAGCCACGGGGTGGCCCAGCAGGTGAGCGCCGCGGTCCAGGCGGCGAGGACCGCGATCGGGTGGCGCAGCGGCCTCATCGCGGGCTCCCGGCGCCGGCGTCCCCGGTGACCACGGCGGCGATCGAGCGCAGCGCCGTCGAGCCCGGCGTGAAGTAGCCGGTGTGGCCGGTCGCCTCGCCGGTGGCCAGCCGCCGCGCGCCGAAGCCGGGGGAGACCGGGTCGGTGCCGTGGCCGAGGTCGCCCAGCGCCAGGTGCGGCACGCGGGCGATCCAGTCGCCCCGGGTGCGGGCCACCGAGACCCGGGCGCGGGTGTGCAGGGCGGCGACGTCGGCGGCGCGGGCGCCCGGGCTGCCCAGCAGCACCAGGTCGTCGGCCGGCAGCCGGTCGGCGGCCAGCGCGGCGACGACCGCGCCGTAGCTGTGCCCGACCACCGTCAGGTGCGGCGGTGCGCCGGGGCGGTCCCGCAGCCGAGCGACCTCCTCGACCAGCGCGGGCACCGCCGCGCGGGCGAGCCGGCCGGTGGCGGCGTCGCGGCCCAGCCCCTGCGGCGTCGGGTAGCCCACCCACAGCACCACGGCGGCGTCCGGCCCGGCCTCGGCCTGCAGGGCACGGGCCCAGCCGAGCGGCCGCCGCTCGGGGTGCGCCGGGTCGGCGAGGGTGCCCAGGTCGATGTCCGCCCCGGGCACCAGCACGGCGACCGACGCCGCGGTCGCCGGGTCGCCCACCGCCAGCACGGCGCGGCCCCGGCCGGTGCGCTCGCAGCCGAGCACCCGCAGGTCGTCACCCGTGGTGACCCGGGCGGTCAGCGACGCGGCGCAGGACGCGTCCAGCGGCACCGGGCCGACGGGTGGTGCGGCGGCCGGCTGGGCGGCCAGCACCAGCGCGCTGAGCAGCGAGGACGCCGTGGCCAGCAGGGCCAGCAGAGGGAAGCGCATGCCGATCGACCGTAGGCACGCCGCGGGGCCGGGTCGTCACGCTGCGGAGCCGATCCCGGCGCCACCCCCGGGGTGACGCGAGCCCGCTCGTCGCCCTGCGGGACCGGGCCGGTGCTACCGCGGTAGGGGGTCGGGATGCCCGCGCAGAGGGACGCGCACGGCCGGTCGCCGTCACTACCCTCGGCTCACCATGACGCCTCCCTCGCTGTCCGACCGGCTCCGCGCCGACGGGGCCGCCGTCGCCGCCGTCCTCGGGCACGCCGCGCTCGCCGCCGTCCGCCGGGAAGGGCCGGCCGCGCCGCCGTGGGCGGGCCGCCGCTGGCTCGTCCGGGTGCTGACCCTGCTCACCGGCGCCTTCGCCCTCGAGGTCGCGGCCGCCTCCGCCTCGACCGTCTACGACGGCAACGGCGTGGCGTACTTCTTCTGCCTGCTGCCCGCGGTGGTCGCGCTCGTGCTCGCCCCGCGCCGCCCGCTGGACGCCTGGCTGGTCGTCACCGGCGTCGTCGTGCTGCTGGAGGTCGCCGGCACGCCGATGCAGTGGATCTGGCTGCTCTGGATCCCCGCCCTGCTGCTGGCCGCCGCCGTCGCGCAGGGCCGCACGCTGCTCGGCATCGTCGTGGTCACCGGGGCCGGCTACGGCATCTGCCTCGGCGTGCAGCCGGACGCCGTCCAGGGCGGGTGGCACCTCGGGGCGGCCATCGTGCTGGCCATGGCCGTCGTCCTGGGCGCGGCGCTCGGCGGCCGGCAGCGGGCCCGCGCGGCGCTGCGCGGCGAGCAGGAACGGGCGTCCGACGCGCTCGCCCGGCAGGGCGCGCTGGCCGAGCGGGCCCGGATCGCCCGGGAGATGCACGACGTCGTCGCCCACCACATGTCGCTGATCGCGGTGCGCTGCGAGACCGCGCCGTACCGGCTGGCCGAGCTGCCGCCCGCGGTGCGCGGGGAGTTCGCCGAGGTGGCCTCGGCCGCGCGGCAGTCGCTGGCCGAGATGCAGGGCCTGCTCGGGGTGCTGCGCTCCGACGACGGCGCCGAGCGCGCGCCGCAGCCCGGGCTGGCCGACGTCGAGCAGCTGCTGCGCTCGGCCCGGGCGGCCGGCGCCGAGCTGCAGTGGGAGCTGATCGTCCCGGTGGTGCCCGAGGCGGTCGGGCTGTCGGCGTACCGGATCGTGCAGCAGGCGGTCGCGAACGCCGGCCAGCACGCCCCGGGCGCATGGGTGCGGGTGCGCGTCGAGTCCGTCGACGGCGTGCTGCGGATCGAGGTGGTCAACGGCCCCGGGACGACGACCGCCGCCGCGCCGGGCAGCGGCACCGGGCTCACCGGCATGCGCGAGCGGGCCGCCGTCCACGGCGGGGAGCTGACCGCCGGCCCGACCCCGGACGGCGGGTTCCAGCTCACCGCGGAGCTGCCGATCGGGGTGCTGGCGTGATCGGGGTGCTGGTCGTCGACGACCAGTCGATGGTGCGCGAGGGCTTCGCCGCGCTGCTCGGCGCCCAGCCGGACATCGAGGTGCTCGGCACCGCCGGCGACGGCGCGGAGGCGCTCGCCCTGGCCGGTTCGCTCACCGGTGCCGGGCGGCCGCCGGACGTCGTCCTGATGGACGTGCGGATGCCCCGGCTCGACGGCATCGAGGCCACCCGCGAGCTGCTCGGCCGCAGCCCCGCACCGAAGGTGCTGGTGCTGACCACGTTCGACCTCGACGACCACATCTACGCGGCGCTGCAGGCCGGCGCGAGCGGGTTCCTGCTCAAGCACGCGCCGGCGGCGGAGCTGCTGCACGCGGTGCGGGTCGTTGCGGCCGGCGACGCGCTGCTCGCACCGGAGATCACCCGGCGGCTCATCTCGCACTTCCTCCAGACCGGCCCGTCGCGGCCGGCCGACGACGACCGCCCGGCCGTGCTCGCGGCGCTCACCCCGCGGGAGACCGAGGTGCTGCGGCTGGTCGCCCGCGGGCTGTCGAACCGGGAGATCGCCGACGAGCTGTTCGTCGTCGAGCAGACCGCGAAGACGCACGTGTCGCGGGTGTTCGCCAAGCTCGGGCTGCGCGACCGGGCCCAGGCGGTGGTGCTCGCGTACGAGACGGGCCTGGTGCGGCCGGGGGCTTGACCCTCCCCCTGGGGGAGGTCCGACGGTCGGTGCATGACCGAGAACCTCGTCGCCCCGCCGGCCGTCGTCGGCGACTTCCTGACCGCCTCCACCGCCCGCGACGTCGACCGGGCGCTGGCCGCGTTGACCCCGGACGCCGTCGTCGTCGACGACGGTTCCACCCACCGCGGCACCGACGAGATCGCCGACTGGCTGCGCCGGGCGGCGTCGGAGTACCGGTACTCGTCGACGCTCACCGGCGTCGAGCGGGTGGACGACGAGCACTGGGTGACCACCCACCACCTGGAGGGCGACTTCCCCGGCGGCGTGGTCGACCTGCGCTACCGCTTCACCCTCTCCGGCGACCGCGTCGCGGAGGTGGTCATCGCGCCGTGAGCCCTGGCGTGCGACCGCCCTTCCCGGTTGGTGGCGACAAACCGGGAAGGGGTGGTCGATTGGCCGGTTGACCTGGGGATTCGCCTGGTCTGGGTGGTCGTCATCGGGTAGACTCCGTACACACGTTCGAAGCGGTCGGGAGGTGTCGTGAGCGGATTGCAGTCGGCTCTCGACGAGCTCGCGGCCGAGGACGTCGAGAGCATGGCGGACGCCGAGACGCTGGATTCGGTGGCGGGGCTGATCGCAGCCCGCAACCGGCTGGATGCGCAGATCACCCGCCGGGTGAGGCACGGTCAGCTCATCCAGTCCGCGGAGCGTGATGGCTTGAAGTCGATGCGGTCGTGGTTGATCGGACACCAGCGCCTGTCGGCGTGGGACGCATCGAGGCTGATGCGGGCCGGCCGCACGCTGCCGCACTTCCCGTTGGTCGCGGTCGGGTTCGCGGACGGGTCGATCACTGCCGCGCAGGTGGATGTGATCGCCGATGCGGTGGGTCCAAGGGAGATCGCGGCCGCTGCGGAGCAGGGGATCGACCTGGCCGCGTTCGACGAGGACTGGGCGCGGGTGGCGCGGGAGTCGTCCTATGACGCGCTGAAGGTCGCGGTGCAGGCGTTCCAGGCCGCGCTCGATCCCGATGGCCCGGAGCCGGACCCGACCGAGCTGCGCAGCCTGAGGATCGTCAAGCACGCCGACGGGTCGACCACCGGCCGCTGGGACCTGGACGCCGTCGCGAGCGAGAAGGTGCAGGCGGCGATCGAGTCGCAGGTCCAGGCCGACCGGCCGAAGGGTGACACCCGGACCCGCGCGCAGCAGAACGCGGATGCGTTCGTGCAGATCGCCGACAACCAGCTCGCCGCGGGCAACCTGCCGGTCCTGCGGAGCGAGAAGCCGCACGTCGTCCTCCAGATCAAGCTCGAGGATCTCATCGATCCCGCGACCGGCGCGCAGACCGCGAGCATGGGGTTGGGGGCGCAGATCTCCGCGGCGAGAGCTCGCTGGCTGGCCTGCGACGCGGTGGTATCCCGCGTGATCATGGGCCCGGACGGTGTTCCGCTGGACTACGGCCGCAAGCACCGCATCGTCCCGGCCAGCCTGAGACGGGCGGTGGTGGCGCGGGACAAGACGTGCGTGTTCGCCGGCTGCGGGGCACCGCACTGGTGGGCCGACGTCCACCACCTGGTGCACTGGATCAACGGCGGCGAGACCTCACTCAAGAACTCAGCGTTGTTGTGCGAACGGCACCACACGAAGGTGCACCACGGGTTCCGGGTCGAGCGAGATCCCGGCGGGCGATGGCGCACCTACCGCCCCGACGGCACCGAGATCCTCATCGGACCCCTCATCAGCTGACGCGCGTACACCGGCGCCTTCGCGCCGGCCGCGGTTGCCATGTGCAGTGTCCCAGGCGCGCCCCGAGCGAGGCGGCACGCTGCGCTGGAGCGGTGCCGCGCCGATAGCTTGAGCTCGTGACCACGGAGGTCGTTCGTCTCGGGGCTTCGTGCGACCTGGTGTCCGAGGAGCCTGCCACCCACGAGCGGTCGTTCTGCGTCGGCGAGTTCGCCGTCCTCTCGGACGGCCGTCGGATCGAGATCCACGCTTCCGGTCGACAGGGAGGCGATCCTGGCGCGTCTGGCGCGCGCGCAGCAGGACCAGCTGGTCGTCACCGTCCGACGCTGGATACCGGAGGCCGATCGACTGGAGGGTTTCGTGGTCGGCGTCGGCGAGAAGTGGGTAGCGCTCCAGCGTCTGTCCGACCGAATCGTGTTCGACGGCTGGCACCTGATCCGTGTGAAGGACATCCAAGCTGTCTCCACGATCCCGACCCTGATTGCTTCGAGATCAGAGCGCTGAAGGTCCGAGCACTGTGGCCGCCTTCTCACCGGAACTGGACCTGGCTGATGTCGCCAGCGTCGTCGGGTCGGCGTCAGCTGTGACAGCCATGGTGTCAGTGTTCGACGAGTTCGCGCGGCCGGACGTGTGCTGGATCGGCACGGTCTCCATGGACGAGTCCACGCTCCGCTTGCTCGAGGTCAACACGCGGGGAGGTTGGGCGCGCAAGCCGCGCACCTTCGACGCAACCGACGTCACCCGTATCGACTTCGGCGGTGGCTACGAGGAGGCGCTTCGCCTCGTTGCTGGTGCCCCACCAGCCGGGTAGGCCTTCAGGGGCTCAGGACGGCTGCCGCTGGCCGCCATCGGGTGGCGGGTCGATGGCGGCTTGCAGGAGAAGATCTCGCGCGTGCGTGAGGGCGTCGTCCTGGCGCTCGCTCCCAGTCATCAGCTCCGCTGCAGCCTGCATGGCGCGTGGACCGACGTTGGTGGCGCGAAGGCGGATCACGGCGTCCTCGTCGTTGAACCCCCGGCCGATGAGCCAGTGGGCCAGTACGGCGATCGAGGTCACGGGGTGCCGCTCGAAGTCCAGGTCGTCGACCGACCCGGAACGCATCGACGTCTCATCGTGATCGCGCTGCACCCACCGGAACTCAGGACCCACTTCGTGACAGGCGGTGTCCCGAGGGTCGGGCAGACCGTGTTCCCGGAGGCGGCTTCAGGGACGCCTGTCGTCTTCCGAACGCTGCCAGGGCCAGCGGAGTCGCCGCCCACGGTGGGGCGGTCGGCTGAACAGCGGTTCGTCATCCGGGAGGTCGGCCACCCGTAGGCCGACGTCGGCCAGCTCCGCTCCGTACTGGACCCGGTCGAACCGCAACGGCGCACACAGCGAGTCGATGGGCTCAGGGCCGCTGATGTTCCCCTGGTCCCACCGGAAGTCCGACCACGTCACCTCGGTCGCGCCCACGTGCAGCGCGGCAGTGACGGCACCGCACTCCAACTCGCCGCACGAGCCGCAGACGAGCAGGGGGATGCGGCCCGCGTCCAGGTAGGGCGCGGGACGTCGCCCCAGGAGGGTCTCGACGGCTCCCGAGATGTCCGCCCAGACGGAGCGGTTCAGTGCCGTGACGAGGTTCCTGTCGACGTGCGCCAGGTTCGAGAAGGAGACGCCGTCGACGAGGAAGTCCAGGAAGTACGACCGGGGGTGACGGACCACCCTGCCGTCCCTGACGTCGTGCGTGTGGACTGCCGGCTGAAGGCCCAGCGTCAGCAGCTCCGAGGTCACGGCTGCAGTATCGGCACAGTCGTGCGTCCCGTGATGGGCCGCCCACGGACAAGCTGACGCGAGATGCAGCGTCCCCTCACTGCCGGTCGGCAGTTCCCCGCTCTCGCCGCCTTCGACGTACGTTCAACGCATCAGGCGGTGACCAGGCCGGACGGTGCGGTGCGGAGCCGGCCGGCTGCGGTGGCCGCGGCCAGCGACACCTCCAGCACCGCCGACTGCGCGGCCGTCCGCCGCCGGAAGCCGAACACCTCCAGCGTCGCGGCGAACAGCTCGTCGCGCGGCATCCCCGCCGACGCCCGGCACAGCGCCACCATCGCGTTGCCGATCTCCTCCGGCGCGATCTGCTCCAGCGGCCGCTCGGCGCCCGGGTCGCGGCGGAACCCCGTCCACGTCGTCCGGTCCAGCAGCTCGGGCCACACGAAGTCACCGGACCGCGTCCAGCCGGGCAGCAGCTCGGCCAGCGCGTCGCGCCGCTTCTCCACCACCCGGCTCAGCCCGAACGCCCCCGCGGTCAGCCGGCACAGCCGGTCCACGTGCACCGGCCCCTCCGCGTCGACCCCGGCGAGCATCACCTTCCGCACCTTCTCCGCCGCACGCGGGTCGGCCAGCCGGTCCAGCAGCTCCCGCGAGCCGGCCGCCTTCGGCGCCCACGCCGCGAACGGCTCCTCGCCGTCCAGCACCAGCTCCCGCACCTCCGCGACGTCCGGTTTCGGCGCCGGAACCGGGACGGGGGTGGGTGTCGGGGCCGGGGGAGCAACGGTGGCGGGGACGTGCGTGGCAGCCACCAGCCGGTCGACGACCGCGCCCGCGTCGGCCAGCCACTCCGGCAGCCACACCCGCTCCACCGCCGGCCAGCGCAGCATCCCGCCGAGCACCTCCACCGGCAGCCCGTCGCGGTCGCCGACCGTGCGCCGCCGCGCCCACGCCGGCCCGTCGAGCAGCACCGCCAGCACCGGTGCCTCCGGCGCATCGGGCAGCGCGACCGAGAGGTCGACCTTGAAGTCGGACAGCCCGACGTCGGTCCGGACGACGAAGCCGCGGGCCCGCAGCGCCGCCGCCACCTCCTCCCGGTGCCGGTCGGGCACCGCGGCGAACCGCGAGTCCCGCGGCAGCGCGTCGGTGCCGAACGCCGCCATGTCCAGGTAGGACCGCAGGTGCTTGATGCCCACCGACGACGTCTCCTCGGCGCGCAGCATCGCCGGGTCGAACGAGCTGAACACCACGACCTGCCGCCGCGCCCGGGTGACCGCCACGTTCAGCCGCCGCTCACCCCCGGCCTTGTTCAGCGGGCCGAAGTTCAGCGGCAGCTGGCCGCGCTCGTTGACGCCGAACGCGGTGGAGAACAGCACCACGTCCCGCTCGTCGCCCTGCACGTTCTCCAGGTTCTTGACGAACAGCCCCTCGCCGTCGGTGCGGTCCAGCGCCTCGACCAGCCGCTCGTCGCCGGCGTCGCGCAGCAGCGACTCGATCAGCGACCGCTGCTGCACGTTGAAGGTGACCACGCCGATCGAGGGCACCTCGTCCGGCGAGAGGTCGAACCGCCGCCGGATCTCCGCGACGATCGCCTCGGCCTCCACCGGGTTGGTGCGGTGCAGCGGCCCGCTGCCGGTGCGGTGGAACACCCCGTCCACCCGCACCAGCGAGACGCCGTGGCCGCCCGGCTCCGGGGTGGCGCGGCCGTGCACGGGTGCGGGGAACGACGACAGCCGGTTCTCGTAGTACTGGCCGTTGCTGAACGCGATCAGCGACTCGTCCTGGCTGCGGTAGTGCCACGACAGCCACTGCCTCGGCACCCGGGCCTGCACGCACTCGCCGAGGATCGACTCCTCGTCCTCCACGGCGGTCGCGAGGTCGTCGTCGTACACGTCGTCGTCGGCGCCGGACGACGGCTCGGCGAACGACGTCGGCGGCATCTGCCGGCTGTCGCCGACCACCACGGCCGACCGGGCCCGGCCCAGCGCACCCACCGCGTCGGCGACCCGGATCTGCGAGGCCTCGTCGAACACCACCAGGTCGAACTGCTCCGCGCGGGCGGGGAAGAACCGGGCCACCGAGTCGGGGCTGACCAGCACGCACGGCATCACCGCGGTGATCAGGTCGCCGTACTCGGTGAGCAGCCCGCGCACCCCCAGCCCGCCCCGCTGCCGGTTGAGCTCACGCTGCAGCGCCCCGACCCGCCCGCCGGGAGCGGCGACGTCGAACGGCCGCGCGTCGAGCACGGCCGCGGGCAGCGCCGACCGCAGGTGCGCGCGCACCGCCCGCGAGGCCGCGGTGAACCGGCCGATCGCCTTCTCGTGCACGGGGGCGTCGAACGCGGTGAGCCCGGTGGCCGTCTCGCGCTCGGTCACCGACGCCGTCGACAGGCCGAGCTCGAACGACCGGACGGCGTCGTCGGCCGGCACCTCCCCGGTCAGCAGCGCCGTCCGGGCGGCGGTCAGCCCGGCGGTGCGCAGCGGCTCCAGCGCGGCCAGCAGGTCCAGCCACCGCTGCAGCGAGGGCAGCCCGGGCGTCGGCACCGACCGCTCGACCGCGCCGGTGCGCCAGCGGGCGACCAGCCCGGCGTCGCCCGTCCACACGCCGAACCGGTCGGCGGGGCAGTCGCAGGTGGCGAGCAGCGCCCGGAGCGCGTCCCGCACCGCTGCGACGGACGCCGCCAGCGCGGGGTCGGGCAGCGGGCCACCAGCGAGCACGTCGCGCACCGCGCCGGGGAAACCGTCGGTGCCGTCGACCACGGCGGCCGCGGCGCGCAGCCAGGCGATCTCCTGGTCGATGAGCTCCGGCTGCACGAGCGGGTTCCAGCCCGCCGGCACCTCCAGGCCGGGCAGCGCCTCCGCCCGGGCGGCGAACGACCGGGCGGTGGTCTGCGCGGCCAGCAGCGCGGCGGCCAGCGCGGGCACCGCCTTGGGCTCCACCTCGGCGGTGAGCACGCCGGCCAGCCGGTCGCGCACGGCGGTCAGCCGCTTGCCGCGGCCGAACCAGCCCGAGCCCGCCGCCTCGGCCGCGGCGGCGGAGATCTCGGCCAGCGGCAGGTCCAGCGCGGCCGGCGTCGCGACGTCCAGGCCGGGCTGGTCGGCGGCGGTGGCGGCGAAGGCACCGATCTCCGCGCCCAGCGCCGCGGTCTCCAGCTGCCAGCGGCGCGAGCGCACCTCGTCGAGCACCGCCAGCTCCAGCGGTGGCCCGCTGAGCAGCCGGGCCAGGCCGTCGAGGTCGTCGGGGGTGCGGGCAGCGGCCAGCGCCGGGGCGAGCCGGGAGCCCGCGGGCAGCCGGTCCAGCGCGGCGTCGAGGCGGGCGGCGGCGGCCTTCGCGGCCGGCACGTCGACGAGGTTGCTGTCGACGAACGCCCACGGGTGGTCGGGGCGGGGTCGGGCCACGTCGGCGACGTCGGGCAGCCCGGCCAGCGCGCGCCGCACGGCGGCGGTGGCCTCCGCGGTGAGCGCGCCGACCGCGGCCGGGTCGACCGGCAGCGCGGGCACCGCGCCGCCGACGCTGAGCGCGCCGGTGTGCGCGCTGTACAGCGACAGCCCGGCGGCGTTCGGCTCGTGCAGCCGGGCGGCGTACCGGGCCAGCGTGCGGCGGGCCGAGCGGAGGTCCTCGCCGTCGGCGGCGAGCCCCTGCCGGTCGACCTCGACGGCGTGCTCGAGCGCCTCCCGCACCTGCGCGCGCACCACGGCCGGGCGGCTGCCCTTGTCGTGCAGGTCGAGCGCGAACGGGCCCATCCCGACCGCCTCCAGCCGGCGCGCCACGACGTCCAGCGCCGCGCGCTTCTCGGCGACGAACAGCACCCGCTTGCCGTCGGCGACAGCACGGGTGAGCAGGTTGGTGATCGTCTGCGACTTGCCGGTGCCGGGCGGGCCCTCGAGCACGAACGTCCGGCCGGCCACCGCCTCGGCGACCGCCTGCAGCTGCGAGGCGTCGGCGGGCACCGGCACCGCGGCGGCCAGCTCGTCGAGGTCGACCTCGCCGGGCGCCGGCACCGGGTCGGGGAACGGCTCGGTGGGGGAGGAGACCAGGTGCGCGACCAGCGGGTTGCGCACCAGCTCGGCCCAGCTGTCGTCGAGGTCGCGCCACAGCCGGTACTTCGCGAACGCCAGGATCGCGAGGTCCGCGGTGGCCTCCACCCGCCAGGGCAGCCCGCGCTCGGCGACCGCCCCCCGCATCGCCTGCAGCGCGGCGTCCAGGTCGATGCCGGCGCCGTCGGTGCTGGGCTCGGCCAGGCCCGGCACGGTCAGCCCGTGCAGCTGCCGCAGCTTCTCCAGCAGGCACCAGTTCGGCGTGCTGCTGCCGGACTCGTCGAGGGTGAGCCGGTAGGCGCCGGTGCGCGACAGCGGCCGCACACTGACCGGCACCAGCACCAGCGGGGAGCGCAGCGGCCGGCCGTCGAGGTCCCACACCAGGCTGCCCAGCGCCAGGTACAGGTTGTTCGCGCCGGTCTCCTCCAGCACGGTCTTCGCCTTGTACGCGATGCCGCGCATGCGGGGCACGTAGGCCGCCTCGGACAGCTCGGCGTACAGCCCGCGGCGCTCGGTGAGCAGCGCGCGCAGCTGGTCGGCGGGCAGGTCGCGGGCCGAGCGCAGGCCGCGCTCGCGCTGCACCGCGGCGAGCTGGTCGCTGGGCAGCAGGGTGATCGGGGTGCCGCCGCCCACCAGGTCCTCGAGCGTGCCGAGCTCGTCGTCCGGGACGATCAGCGGCAGCCCGGACCGGGACGTGTAGTTGATCAGCCGGTTGCGCAGGCTGAGGTCGAGCAGCGCGTTCTTCCACTGCGCGATGCGCGGCGGCGCGACCTCCCGGGCCGGCTGGCCGGGCACGGCGGGCGCGGGGGCGGGCGGTGGCGCCGGGACGGCGACCGGCGGGCGGTACTCGACGACGGTGACGGTGCCGTCGTCGGCGCGGGTGCGGGCCGGCAGCGGGACGACGCCGTCCCGGCGGGCGCGGTGCACGTCGGTGACCCCGGCGACGGCGGCCAGGTCACCGGTGAGCCAGCGGCGGTAGGGGGAGCGGTGCAGCTCGGCCAGCGGAAGCGGCGGGGCGCCCGGGTCGTCGCCGGCGGTGAGCAGCGTGGTCTCGACCAGGCCGATCGCGCCGAGGTCGACGAGGTTGACCAGGCTGGCGACGTCCGTGGTGGCCGCCGACTGCGCCGCCATCTCCTCGCGCCAGTAGCCGAGGAACGCGTGCCCCTCCACCACCCACAGCAGCGGCCGGACGCCGGCCTGCTCGAACGCCGCGGCCAGCACGACCACCAGGTCCAGGCAGGTGCCCACCCGGTCGTCGAGCACCTCGGCGGGGGTGCGCACCTTCTGCCCGTGGTCGGCCCAGCTGGCCGGCGGCTCGCTGTAGCGCACCCCGCGGGCGTGCACCGCGGCGCAGATCGCCTCGACCACCTCGTCGACCCGCTCGGGGCCGGCCTGGTAGCCGGGCATCGACGGGCTGCCGGTGCGCTCGCGCAGCACCTCGCCGGCCTCGCCGAGCAGCACCGGGACGGCGGGGTGGTTGGGCAGCACGTGCGCGGCGAGCATCTCCAGCGCGAGCGAGAGCGGGGTGGCCACCCACTGGCTCGCGGCGAGGACGACGACCGGCACCCGGGCCGAGCCGAGGATCCGGCCGTCCTTCTCCACGGAGACCTCGAGGGTGCCCGGCCGGCGCTCCTCGACCTGCAGCATCGCCGCCGGGTCCAGCCGCAGCCCGACGTCGGTGAGCACGGTGGCCCGGCCGGGGTCGAGGTCGGCCAGCAGCTCCACCGGGGCGCCGATCGGGCCGCGGGCGTCGCGGACGCCGAGGTGCACGGCCGCACCCCGCACCGGCGCACCGCTGCCCTTGAGGCTCAGCTGCGAGACCACCGGGACGCCGTTGTGCGCCAGCGCGTAGCTCAGCACCGGCACCGCGGTGACGCCGACCGACACCCGGGTGGCGGGGAGCGCGGCGTCGGGATCGCTGTCGACCGGGTCGAGCTGGAGGTCGGCGGCCATGGTCCCTGTCTACCGCGCGCGGACGACGATGCGGGGACGTCCCGGGGCAGCGGTCGCCGGTGGGGCGGGTGGGGCAGGAGTGGCCGGCCGCGCGCGCCGCGCCGCAGGGGGTGTGGCGGCGGGTCGGCGTCCCCTAGGTTGCGCGGCGACGACGCCGGATCCACGAGACGGGACCGACCGATGACGACTCCGCAGCAGCCCGGCCCGGACACGCCCCCGCCGCCGCAGTACGGCCGGTACGCGCCGCCGCCGCAGGGGCAGTACGGCCAGTACGCCCCGCCGCAGCCCGCCGGGTGGCCGGCGCCGATGCCGCAGAGCTACGACCAGCGGCCGCCGATGGGACCGGTCGGCAAGGTGCGCGGCACCTGGGCGGTGATCGGGCTGACGATCATCACGTTCGGCATCTACTCGCTCGTCTACTACTACCTCACCCACGAGGAGATCAAGAAGCACACCGGCGAGGGCCTGGGCGGCCCCATCGCCCTGCTCATCGCCTTCTTCGTCGGCTTCGTCTCGCCGTTCCTGCTCAGCCACGAGGTGGGCAACCTCTACGCGCGGCACGGCCGCCCGCAGCCGGTCACCGCGCTGAACGGGCTGTGGGTGGTCCCGGGCTGCCTCATCCTGGTCGGCCCGTTCATCTGGCTGTTCCAGACCAACGGTGCGCTCAACGACTACTGGCGGAGCGTCGGCGCGCGCTGACGGCGGGCCGCCGACCTCATCCGGGACAGCGCCCGGCTGTGGCACCCTCGGGGGGTCAGCTGGACGGCTGAGGTGCGGCCACCAGCTCCCGCCTCGCAGCTCCGGCGCGCAGCGCCCGACCGGGGCGCTGCACCGACCCACCCCCGATGCGCTTGCGAGGCACCTCCACGATGAGCACCGACAACCCCGGCCCGACCGAGCCGAACTGGGCCGGCCCGAGCGAGCCGAACGTCGCCGGCCACGCCCCGGGCGCCGCCCCGGCGACCGGCCCGACCGAGCAGCTCACCGACGGCTCACCCGACGGCCCGGCCGCGGACGAGCAGCGCGAGCCCGGCTGGGTCACCCGCAACACCACGCTGCTGATCACCCTGCTGCTGGCGGTCATCGTCGCCGGCTGCGCGGTCATCGGCGTCGGCGTCTACCGGCACAACCAGAACGAGGCGGACAAGGACACCGAGGCCGCGTTCCGCACCAACGTCTCGGCGCAGGGCGCGACGGTCGAGACCGTCGAGTGCAACGGCGACACCTGCCGCGCGGTCATCGGTGGCCAGGCCTACAGCGTGCTCGTGCAGGAGGACGCCAAGGGCAAGAAGCACTTCGGCGTCGCCGCCTTCAACGGCCGCTGAGCCGCCCGCACCCCCCGGCGCCCCGGTACCGCGGTACCGGGGCGCCGTGCTGTCCGGGCCAGGGTCGTCACATCCGGAACTCCGGTGCCCGGCCGACCCAGCGGTCCCGCGTCGGGGCACCGCCTGTCGCCGGAGCGCGCGCCGGTCGGCAGACTGCTGCGCGACGGCGCCACGCGGGCGCGCGGCGAGGAGGAACGGCATGACCCGGCCGGACGGGCGGACCGACCTGAGCACACCCAGCAGCAGGACGACCCTCGTGGTCACCCTCGCCGTGCTGCTCGTGGTGCTGGTCGGCATCGCCGCCGGGGTCGGCGGGGCGCTGCTGGCCGCCGGTGCGACCGCGCTCGTCGTCGGCGGGTCCGCCCTGCTGCGCGGCCGGGCGGACTGGCTGCGCCTGCTCAGCCGCCGGGCCGGGGCGGCCGTGGCGGGCGCCGGCCTGGTCGTGGGAGGCGTCGGGACGGCGTTCGGGCTGACCCCGACCACCCCCGCCGCCACCGAGGGCACCGCGCTGGCGGGCACCCCGTCGTCCGCCGCCCCGTCGAGCACCCCGCCGGCACCGCCGCGCCCGGCGCTGACGATCACCTGCCCGACCGGGGCGGGGGCCGCGCCGGTGTTCGGCCGGGACATCACCGCGACCGCGCCCTACCGGGTGACGATCGACTACGGCGACGGTGACCGGTACACGAACGACGACCAGCACCTGGGTGCGGTGTTCTCGCACACCTACGCGGCCCGCGGCAGCTGGACCGTCACCGCCCAGCTCACCGACGCCACCGCGCAGACGACCACGGCGACCTGCACCTACGCGTGGCCCCGCCGCTGACCGGCGGATCTCCTCCGCTGGTGTGACACCTGGGGCGCAATCGGACGGTTGCGGTCCACGGACGTGCGTCCCGGCGGGCACCTGTGGCAGCGTCGGGACGAGTCGTCTGCCTAGGGAGGCTGCATGCTGCCGGTGCTCGTGATCGTGGTGCTCGTCGTGGGAGCGCTCGGTCTCGTGCTCGTCCGGCGCCGGCGGAGCGCGCCCGGCCGGCACGCCGCCGCCCGCCGTCCGGACGCCGTGACCGGGGTGCCGACCGCGCTGAGCGCGGCGCCGGAGCCCGTCGCGGTGGTCGAGCCGGTGGCCGAGGAGCCGGTGACCGAGCCCGTGGCCGAGGAGCCGGTGGCCGAGGAGCCCGTGGCCGAGGAGCCCGCGCCCGCCGTCGACCCCGCGCCCACCGAGCCCGAGCCTGAGCCCGCGGCCGACGAGCCGGACGTCGAGCAGCAGGTCGTCGCCGAGGCCGAGCAGGTGGTGGCGGCGGCCGAGCAGGCCGTCCAGGCCGAGGACGCCGCAGTGCAGGACGCCGCCGCGCAGGACGCCCCCGTCGCCGCCGCCGAACCGGAGCAGGGCGCCCCCGAGCCCGAGGCCGTCGCGGAGCCCGCGACCCCGGCGCCGCCGGCCGCCCAGCGGACCCCCGGCCGCACCACCAGGGCCGCCGCCGTCCGCTCCCGCAAGGCGACCGTGTCGGTCGACGCCGGCACCGCGCCGAAGGTGCGCCGCTGCGGGCACTGCCGGCAGCCCGGCCACACCCGCACGACCTGCCCCGACCTGAAGGCCTGACCACGGCGTTCGGCCGACGTCGCGCCCGCGACGACCGGGTCCGGCGGGTGATGGACCTGCTCGTGGCCACGCACGGCTACCCGGCCGACGCGGCGGCCGGGCTGGTCGGCAACCTGCTGTCCGAGTCGGGCCTGCAGCCGGACCGGATCGAGGGCAGCCGCCCGGGCACGCCCATGCGCGCGGCCGACGCCACCGGCCGGGTGCGCGACTTCTCGCCGGAGGAGGTGCGCGACCGGGACCGGCAGGCGGGCACCGGGCCGCGGCTGCCCGGTGTCGGCATCGCCCAGTGGACGTCGCCCGACCGGCGCGCGGGGCTGTTCCGCCACGCGGTCGGCGGGCGGGTGCCCGGCGCTGCCGTGCTCACCGACCTCGATGCGCAGGTCGACTACCTGGTCACCGAGCTGCGCACCGCCTACCGCGGCCTCGACGCGCTGCTGCGCGACCCGGCGACCACGGTCGAGGACGCCGCCGACGCCGTGCTGTTCCGCTTCGAGGTGCCCGCGGCGGTGCTCGACGGCGGGCGGCTGCGCAGCCGCGACGACCCCGCGGTGCAGCCGGTGCTGCACCGCCGGCGGGAGCTGGCCCGCGACGCCCGGCGGACCCACGGGGGCTGACCGGGCGGCTCAGCCCAGCGGCCCGCTGAGGTAGTGCGCGAGCACCGGGGCCACGGCGGCGGCGAGCTCGTCGCGGCTCATCTCCGCCAGCGGCGCGGCGCGCAGCACGTACCGGGTGAAGGCCAGCCCGAGCACCTGCGACCCGACCAGCGCCGCCCGCCGGGCCGGCTGGTCGGGGGTGACGGCGGCCAGCGCGGGGGCCACCTGCCGAACGAACACCTCACGCATCGCCGCGGCCGCGGCCTCGCTGGTCGCCGCCGCCCGGAGCAGGGCGAGGAAGGTGCCCTGTTCCTCCCACACCGCGAAGAACCGGGGCAGCAGCGCGGCGGCCACGTCGCCGGGCGCGACGCCGGCGAGGTCGGGCAGCCGCAGCTCGAACTCGGCCGCCGCGGAGAACAGCGCCTCCTTCGTGCCGAAGTACCGGACCACGAGCGCGGCGTCCACGCCGACGTCCCCGGCGACCGCGCGCAGCGTCGTCCGCTCGTAGCCGTCGGCGGCGAACCGGGTGCGCGCCGCGGTGAGGATTGCGGCCCGGGTGCCGGCGGCGGAGCGGGGCCGGGGAGCTGCCATGGCGGCAGTCTACGGCGCCAAGTCACCAAGCGTTGACATTGCGGTCCAGGAGGGCCAGGGTCGATGTCACCCACTGGTGACCTGGAGGTGCGCGATGTTCCCTGCCGACTCCGACGTGGTGGTGGTCGGCGGTGGCCCGACCGGCCTGCTGCTGGCCGGTGACCTGGCCCGTGCAGGGCGCTCGGTCACCGTGCTGGAGCGGCACCCCGCCGCCTCGCCGCTGAGCCGGGCGTTCGGGGTGCACGCCCGCACCCTCGAGCTGCTCGACCAGCGCGGCCTGGCCGACGAGCTGCTGGCCACCGGCCGGCCGGTGGCCACCCTGCGGCTGCTGGGCCGCGCCGGCGTCGACCTGAGCCGGCTGCCCACGGCGTTCCCGTACGTGCTCATCACCCCGCAGCACCACGTCGACGCGCTGCTCGGCCGGTACGCCGCGGCGCAGGGCGCGACGGTCGTCCGGGGTGCGGAGGTCACCGGCCTGGACCAGGGGCCGGACGGGGTGACGCTGCGGGTGCGCACCGGCGACGGCGAGCAGGCGGTGACCGCCCGGTACGCCGTGGGCGCCGACGGCGCGCACAGCACGGTGCGCGGGCTGGTGGGGCTGCCGTTCCCGGGCGCCGTCGTCCTCCGGTCGATCATGCTGGCCGACGCCGAGCTCGCCGACCCGCCCGCCGACGGCATCGCCGTCGACGCCGGACCCGACGGGTTCGCGTTCGTCGCGCCCTACGGCGACGGGCGGTTCCGGCTGATCACCTGGGACCGGCGCAACCAGGCCGCCCCCGACGCACCGCTGACCGGCGAGGACGTGCGGCGCTCGCTGGTCCGGGCCGCCGGGACCGACTTCGGCCTGGGCCGGGTCACCTGGGTGTCCCGGTTCTCCAGCGACGAGCGGCAGGTGCCCTGCTACCGCGCCGGGCGGGTGTTCCTCGCCGGCGACGCCGCGCACGTGCACACCCCGGCCGGCGGGCAGGGCATGAACACCGGCATCCAGGACGCCGCCAACCTGGCCTGGAAGCTGGCCGCCGTGCTCGGCGGTGCCGCCCCCGACCTGCTCGACGGCTACGACGCCGAACGGCACCCGGTCGGCCGGACGGTGCTGCGCACCAGCGGGACGACCATGCGGATGATGACCGTGCACGCCCGGCCGCTGCGGGCACTGCGGGCCGCCGCCCTCGCGGTCGTGCCCCGGGTGCGCCCGCTGGCCGACCGCGCGGCCGGCACGTTCTCGGGCGTGTCGATCGGCTACCCCCGCGGCGCCGGCGACCACCGGCTGGTCGGCACCCGGGTCGGCGACCTGCCGCTGCGCGCACCCGCGGGCCGGCTCGCCGTCGCGCTGCGGACCGGCCGCTGGGTGCTGGTGCTGCCCGCCGGCGCGTCCCTCGCCGAGCGCGCCGCGGCGTCCGCGGCCGCCGGGGAGCGGGCCGAGGTGGTGCAGCGCGCCGACGCCGGGCCCGGCCTGCTGGTCCGCCCCGACGGCTACGCAGCCTGGGCCGGCGGGGCCGCCTGGGCCGGCGACGCCACCGGCGCCGGGTGGCAGCCGGTGCTGGACCGCTGGTCCCCGCGCCGCCCGGTCCCCGCGGCCGTCGGCTGACCGCCGGTCAGCTGTACGGGGTGGGCGTGCGCGGGCGGACCAGGTCGGCGTACTCCGGGTGCCGGCGCAGGTAGGCCGCGATGAACGGGCACACCGGCGCCACGCGGCGCCCGGAGGCGCGCACCTGCTCCAGCGCCTGCCGGGCCAGCTCGTTGGCCACGCCGCGGCCGCGCTGGGCCGGGTCGACCTCGGTGTGGGTGAACACCACCAGTCGCCCGGCCACCCGGTAGCAGGCGTACCCCTGCGGCCGGCCGTCGACGAGGAGGACGAAGACGTCGCGGTCCGGGTCGTCGACGACCCGGAGGTCGGTCGTGGGTGCGGTCATGAGGTGCTCCTCTCTGCACTGCCCACCACGGTGCCCCGCCGGCCGCCCGGCCGGTATACGTCGAGCGACTGCGCAGCGTCGCGACGGGCGGGGGAGGGGTGGTTCCCGGCGCCGGGCGCCCGGTCGGGGGAGGATCGGGCCCGATGGCACGCAGGCACCTCCCCGACGGCGGCGACCAGCTCGAGCTGCCCTTCGAGCGCACCCGGTCCGACCGGGTGCGGCAGGCCGCGCGCACGACCGGGCGGGTCACCGGCCGGGTGGTCGCGGTCGTGCTGCGCTGGGTGCTGCGGCTGGCGCTGCCGGTGCTCGGCGCGGCCGGGGCGCTGCAGGCGCTGCCCTACCGGGCCACCGTGCAGGGCATCCCCTTCGAGGTGCGCGGCACGCTGTTCACCCGCCCCTGGCTCTCGGCCGACACCACGCTGGGCAGCTGGCAGTTCCCGGAGCTGACCGGGCTCCCGGTCGGCGTGCACGTGCGGCCCGAGGACGTCGACGTGCTGCAGCTGACCAAGGCGGCCGGCGGCGACCTGCCCGGGTTCGTCAGCCGGCTGCGCGGCGACTTCAGCGACCTGGTGCCGCGGATCGCGCTCTGGCTGGTCGGTGAGCTGCTGCTCGGCGCGCTGGCCGGGCTGGCCGCCGCGGCGGCGCTGAACATGGCGCTGCGGTACTGGCGGGGGCTGCCCCGCCGTCCGCACGAGCTGCGCCGCCGCGCCGTCCAGCTGGCGGCGGCGCTCGGCGTCCTGGTGCTGGTCGCCGGGGTCGGCGCGGCCACCTACAACCCCGAGTGGTCCCGGCAGTCCCAGCTGACCGGCACCCTCGCCGCCGCCCAGCTGTTCCCCGACCAGCTGTCGGACTACTACTCCCAGCAGTCCAAGGCGTTCGACGTGCTCGGCTCGGTGGTCGCCATCCAGGCCGCGCTGCAGCAGCAGATCGAGCCGTCGGAGGCGGCCGGCCCCGCCCTGGAGGTCATGTTCATCTCCGACATGCACCTGGCCGCCAACTACCCGCTGGTGCAGCAGTACGTCGCCAGCTACGGCGTGGACCTGGTCGTCAACACCGGTGACGAGGCCGAGTTCGGCACGCCCGCCGAGCTCACCCCGCAGTACCTGGACGGGTTGCGCGCGCTCACCGCGCAGACGCCGATGATCTGGCTGGCCGGCAACCACGACTCCCCGGGCGTGGAGGACGTGCTGCGCGGCATCCCCGGCGTGACGGTGCTCGGCGACAAGACGGCCACCGCCGGCGGCTACCGGGTCACCGCGAGCGAGGTGCAGGCGTTCGGCCTCACCATCGCCGGGCTGCCCGACCCGCGGGTGTACGGCGGCCCGGGCGCCTACGGCGCCGACGACCCGAAGGTGGTCGACCCGTTGCAGCGCCGCGCCGTCCGGGCCGCGCTGGGTGCGCCGGACGACGACGAGGACGACGACGCCGCGGCGACCCCCACCCCGACCGACGACGCGACCGACGGGGCCGCCGGCGCCGCCGCCCCGCTGTACGACGTCTTCGCCACCCACGAGCCGGTGGCCGCCGAGGAGCTGCGGGAGGTGCTGCCCGGCGAGATCCGGCAGACCAACTCCGGGCACACGCACAAGCAGAACAAGACCGCCGACATCCAGGCCGACGACGGCACGATCGACCTGGTGGAGGGCTCGACCGGCGCCGGCGGGCTGGACAACATCGTGCGCGGCACCGCGCGGCCGCCGATCGAGTTCAGCATCGAGTCGGTCGGCGCCGACTGCCAGTTCCAGCGGGTCGTCCGGTTCCAGATCGACTCCGCCCCCGACGCCGCCAGCCAGCCGGCGACCGCCTCGGCCTACGGCGACGACGTCACCGCCTCGACCATCTACTTCCGCCCGCAGCAGGTGGGCACCGACCGGGTGTGCGGCCCGCAACTGGGCATCGGCCCGGTCCTGCCCGTCGTGCCCCGGCAGTGAGGAGAGCACCGTGCCGACCCGTCGCAGCGCCGGGATCCTGCTGCACCGCGCCGGCGCCGACGGCGTCGAGGTGCTGATCGGCCACATGGGCGGCCCCTTCTGGGCCCGCAAGGACGACGGCGGCTGGTCGCTGCCCAAGGGCGAGATCGACGACGGTGAGGAGCCGTTCGCCGTGGCGCTGCGCGAGTTCGCCGAGGAGCTCGGCTCGCCGGTGCCCGCCACCGACTTCGTCCCGCTGGGCGAGGCCCGGGTGACCAGCGGGAAGGTGCTCACGGTCTGGGCCGCCGCGGGCGACCTGGACGCGGGCGCGATCGTCAGCAACACCTTCGAGCTGGAGTGGCCGCCCCGGTCGGGCCGGGTGCAGCAGTTCCCGGAGATCGACCGCGCCGCCTGGGTCCCGCTGGCGACCGCCCGGACCAAGCTGGTCAAGGGCCAGGTGGTCTTCCTCGACCGGCTCGCCGCGCACCTGGCCGGCTGATCCCGCCCGCGTCCGCAGCGATCCTGCCAACCGCGGGCCGGAGGCCCGGTGCTGCCCGCGGGCGCGGCCAGACTGCCGGGGTGACCCTCGACGACCTCGTCCCCGACACCGCCGCCTGCCGCACCGCCCGCGAGGTGGCCGCGGCGTTCCAGAGCCCCGCGCTGCTCGGCCACTGCGAGCGCTCCTACCTCTGGGCGGCGCGCTACGCCGCCGACCGCGGCATCGGGTTCGACGCCGAGCTGCTGTACGTGGCGACGATGGTGCACGACCTCGGCCTGGCGCCGGTGTTCGACAGCGCCACCGAGCCGTTCGAGGACGCCGGGGGAGCGGTCGGCTGGGTGTTCGCGGCCGGTGCCGGCTGGCCGGTCGAGCGGCGCGAGCGGGTGCGGGAGGTCGTCGTCCGGCACATGTGGGACGCCGCCGACGTGCCGCCCGGGTTCGACGCGGAGGGGCACCTGCTCGAGCTCGCCACCGCGCTGGACGTCTCCGGCCGCAGCCCGCAGGACTGGCCGGAGGAGTACCGGGCCGAGGTGCTCGCCCGGTACCCGCGGACGGGGTTCGGCGCGGAGTTCACAGGCTGCTTCCAGCGGCAGGCCGAGCGCAAGCCCGGCTCGACCGCCGCGCGGTTCGTGCGCAGCGGGTTCGCCGACCGGGTGCGGGCGAACCCCCTCGACGCCTGAGGGCGGCCCGTTATGGTGCTCGCCACCCGCCGCCGTCCCGGAGGAGCCCCATGAGCGAGCAGCCCGTCGTCCGCACCCGCGCCGGCGCCGTCCGCGGACGCTCCGAGGGCGGGCTGGCGGTCTTCCGCGGCATCCCGTTCGCCGCGCCGCCGGTGGGCGCGCTGCGCTTCCAGACGCCGCGCCCCGCGCAGCCGTGGGACGGCGTCCGGGAGGCCGACGTGTTCGGGCCGCCGCCGCCGCAGGCCTGGATGGGCCCGCCGCCCCCGGTGCCGCCGGCGACCGGTCCGGTGCGGCACGACCCGACGGACTGGCTGACGGTCAACGTCTGGACGCCGGACCCCGGCGCCGGCGGGCTGCCCGTGCTGGTGTGGGTCTACGGCGGCGCCTACCGGATGGGCTCGGCCGCCGAGCCGGGGTACGACGGCTCCGCGCTGGCCCGCTCCGGCGCCGTCGTGGTGACCGCCAACCACCGGGTGGGCGTCGAGGGGTACCTCGAGCTGGACGGCGCCCCGGCCAACCGCGGGCTGCTCGACGTGCTCGCCACCCTGCGCTGGGTGCAGGAGGAGATCGCCGCGTTCGGCGGCGACCCGGCGCGCGTGACGGTGTTCGGCGAGTCCGCCGGCGCTGGCGCGATCGCGGCGCTGCTGGTGTCGCCGGCGACCACCGGGCTCGTCGCGCAGGCCGTCGCGCAGAGCGTGCCCGGCACCTGGTTCACCCCGGCGCTGGCGCGCGACGTCAGCGCCGAGCTCACCGCCCCGCTCGGGCGGGCACCGTCGGCTGCCGCGCTCGCCGACGTGCCACCGGACGAGCTCATCGCCGCCCTGGCGCAGCTGGACCGCCGCATGGCGTCGCTGGAGCGCTGGGGGCTGGTCTCGCACACCCCGACGCCGTTCTCGCCGGTCGTGGACGGCGAGCTGGTGCCGACCGACCCGTGGACCGGGCTGGCCGCGGGCGCCGCGCGCGACGTGCCGCTGCTGGTCGGGCACAACCGCGACGAGTGGCGGCTGTTCCTGGCGCTGGGCGGTCTGGTCGGCCGGGTCACCGAGGAGATGGCCGACGTGGCCGGCGACGTGTTCGGCCCGGGTCCGGAGGGCGCGGCGCGCGTCCGGGCGGCGTTCCCCGGGGCGGGCGCCGAGGAGCGCTTCGTGCTCGCCCACTCCGACCGGATGTTCCGCATGCCGAGCCTCCAGCTGGCCCGCGCGCACACCGCCGGCGGCGGCCGCAGCCACCTGTACGAGCTCACCTGGCCCGCGCCCGCCGCGGGCGGGGTGCTGGGTGCCTGCCACGCGCTCGACGTCCCGCTGGTGTTCGGCGTCCTCGACGGGAGGATGGGGGAGCAGCTGCTGGGCCCCACGCCCCCGCCCGAGGCCCGCGACCTCTCCGCCGCCATGCAGGCGGCGTGGACGGCGTTCGCCCGCGACGGCGACCCCGGCTGGCCCGCGCACGACGACGAGGCGCAGCTGACCCGGGTGTTCGACGCCGGCGAGCGCGGCGGGGTGCTGCGCTACCCGGAGCAGGCGTCCCGCGCGCTGTGGGCCGACCAGCCGATCGGCGTCCTCGACCTGCTGCCCTGACCCGCCGTGGGGGGGGCCGGCCGGGGGGGGCGGGGCGGCCCCCGGGGGGGCGGGGGCCCAGTGGGTGGGGGACAGGGGGGGCGGGTGGGGGGGCGCCACCCCCACCGCCGCCGGCGGC